>NZ_JAJVKV010000025.1 GCF_024198175.1 Pyxidicoccus xibeiensis | reverse complement strand
TTTGCCGCGACGGTGGAGGAGCCGAGGAAGGAGCGCACACCCCGTTTGGACTGGGCCGGGCTGCTCAAGCAGGACGTTCGCCGTGGAAGTGTTGGCGTGCTTGAGATGTGGAGGCAGGCTCAAGGGTGTTGGCGTACGTGAAGGGAGCAGGAGGGGTGAGAGCGACTCTGGAGCACCTGGGGTTGCCCACGGCGAGTGCGCACCTGGCCCCTGCGCGAGGGCCGCCCCAGGCCGCGGGGTGTTGAAGCTCAAGCCGCCACAGCCAGCCAAGAGAGCCAGGCCCCTGCCGCGCTCCGCCTGAGAAGGCGGCTGGGCTGGGCAGGCGTGTGTCTGCTGGAGATGAAAGGCTTCTGCGCCGGCTCGGCGTGCGGCTCATGGGCTCCCCGTCAGCGCCCCTCACCTCCCGCTCTGCACCCTCCCGCTCCGCCCAAGAGGGCTCCTATCCTTCCCATGCTCTCCGACTTTGGGTTGAAACCAGCCCTTCTTCCGGATCTTCGGAAAGATGTTGCGCAACCGAACGGTTGCGAGCATATTCGCCACCGAACGGTTGCGGATCACCCGCAGGGAGCCGGATGAGAAGGGACATTTTCCAAGCCATCGCCGATCCGACCCGGCGCGCCATCATCATGCTCTTGGCCGTGCAGGGGATGACCCCGAGTGCCATGGCCGAGCATTTCGAGACCAGCCGGCAGGCCGTTTCGAAGCACATCCGGATCCTGGTGGAATGCGACCTGCTGGATCAGGAACAGCAAGGGCGGGAAATCCAATACCACTTGAGGGCCGACAAGATGCTCGAAGTCGAGCAATGGCTGGAGCAATTCAAGGCCCTGATGGCCAAGCGGTTCACCCAACTGGACGACGTACTCACCCGATTGAAGGCGAGGAAGAAATGACCCAAGAGAAGATTTTCAATTTCGTGGTGGACAAGGATAACCTGGCCGTCAAGGTGGAGCGCTCCTTTGATGCGCCGCTCGACCTGGTCTGGGCGGCCTGGACCGAGGCCGAACTCCTCGACCAATGGTGGGCGCCCAAACCCTGGAAGGCGGAAACCAAATCCATGGACTTTTCCGAAGGCGGGCGATGGCTGTATGCCATGGTCGGTCCCCAAGGCGAGAGGCATTGGGCATTGAAGGACTTCTCGAAGATCGCCCCGCGAAAAAGCTTCACGTACCGGAGCCTCTTCTGCGACGAAAGCGGAAAAGTGAATCCGGCCACGACGGGGTCGACATGGGTCAATTCCTTCTCCGAAAGCAAAGGCATCACCCTGGTCACCAATGACATCCGCTGCGATTCGCTCGCGCACCTCGAAGCCCAAATCAAGATGGGGTTCAAGGAAGGCTATTCCGCGGGCCTGGGCAATCTGGAAGAGTTGCTCGCGCGCCTCCGGGAAAAAGGGAAATGAAACATGTAGAAGCCCGGCCCCGGCTTGTCGAGCCGCAGCAAGGCGTCGTACGCCGCCACAGCCAGCCAAGAGAGCCAGGCACCTGCCGCGCCCCTTCTGGGAAGTTCACGCCGTGAGGCTGGGCGGGCGGCGGGGGTGAAGGCACCTCCCGCTGCTCGCGGTGCCGCGCCTGGAAGCGCGCGCCCATGCGGCCGCCACGGCACAGGCGGCTGGCGGGCTCGACCGCCCTTCGTCGGGCCCCAAAGTGGCCTCCCCCTCGTCGCCGCGCGAGGGGGCGACGACGCGGGGCCAGGATGTTCTTCACCGATTGGAGTTTGCGCATGGCACAATCGCTATCCGGGCCAGTGCATCCCTCGTGGAGAGGGATGGAATGAGCTCCCAAGAGCGGAGGCAGCACATGACGCGGCAGCTGATGGCAGTGAGCCTGGTGATGATGATGGGCGCGGCGTGCGGTGAGGGAATGGAGCAGCCCTCGAGTCCGGTGAGCGATGAGGCTCCCGAGCTCGCCCGGCAGGACCTGAACACCCTGCCCGTCGTCAAGGAGCTGCGGACGCACCGGCAGGGCTGCGACTATGTGCTCAGGGTCCTCCAGGAGAACGGCCCGTATCCGTACCCCGTCTACTACATCTACCACGTCACCGTTCAGAGTGAGGTCGTCACGCCTGGCACCTGCACGCTGGTTCCTGGCACGGTGGAGCTGGGGACCTCGAAGCTCTTGCCGGACATCGCGCTCGTGTCCAATACCGAGGGCATCGTGGCGGCCTATTCCAGCGGAGAGTATTTCCGGGGCATGGGGAACGTCGGGCGCGTCAACATTCACCGCCTGGACCCGAACACCCTGGGCTCCCTGCGGGTCACGGGGCTGGCGTCGTCGCTGGTGCCGGCGAATGGCGGGGCCGGGGCCGGGCGCGCGGCCTACCTGGGGGCGCTCACCCTTCAGCTCGGCTACATCGAGGTGAGTGGCACCTTCACGGGCAATTCGCTCTACGAGTATCCCGCGACCATTCCCTGGCCGTACCCCATCGTGACGGGAACCAACTTCGTCGCCATCTATCCCAATTTCTACAGCTCGACGATGTCGCCCTACATCAGAACCTTCTGAGGATTTCCACGAGAGCGCCTGGCGGCTCCTGAACAATGGAGTCGCCGCGCTCGGGGCAACACCCCGCCTGACTCGCCACGCCCTCCGCGGTTCTGCCAGCCCCCTTTCCCCAGGGGCCGCAAAGCCGTCCATCCCGCACGGCCCGCGGCCCCCGAGGCGCTCCGTCACGCCCTGCCGCGAGGAGCGGACCTCCGCCTCCGCATCGACGTCCCCGCGAGCAACGCCAGCAGGCTCCACAGGCCCGCCGAGCCAGCGGCCCCGGAGGCCCTGCAGGAGCAGCCCTCGGAATCACCGGGCTGCGGGAGGGGGGCCACGTCCTTGCGCGTCACGGTGACACCAAAGGTGCACCGGCTCTCGTTGCCCTCCGCGTCTGTCGCCGTCACCGTCACCTGCGTCGTCCCCACCGGGAACGTGCTGCCCGAGGCGACGCTGTAGCGCAGCGTGGGCTCGCTCGTGGGGTCCGTGGCCGTCGCGGGCGGGTAGGTCACCACCGTGCCCACGGCCTCCTCCGTCTCCGCGGTGACGGCGGCCGGACAGGTGACCTCCGGAGGTCGCCGGTCCTTCCTCACCGGCAGCGGGAGCACGTGCGGCTCGCTGCCCACCGCCGGGTCCATGGCCAGGAACACCAGCCGCTCTCCCACCCGAACCATGCCTCGAGGCACCGACGAGGCCGCCCCCGGCACGATGTCCGCGACGCGCTCGGTCCCCTCCGGCGTGCCATCCGTGACCCACACCTCTTCGCCCGACGTGCCGTCCGTCGCCGCGAAGACCACCAGGCCCCGGTCCTCCAGCGCCACCGTCCCGGGGGTGAACTCGCGCAGGCTGCTGCCCGGCCCGGGGAGCACGTCCTTGAGGAGCACCGTCCCGGCTTCCGTCCCGTCCGTCTTCCACGGCTCGATGCCGTGCTCCGGAGTGAAGGCCAGGAAGAAGCTCCCCTCCCCCAGTCGGGTGAAGCCAGCGCCGAAGCCACTGCCCGCGCCGGGGACGATGTCCTTGAGCAACACCGTTCCCCCGGGCGTGCCGTCGCTCTTCCACGGCTCGAAACCGTGCACACCGTCGTCGGCCACCAGGTAGAGCGTGCTGCCCACCGCATACAGCGCGAAGGCGCCATCCCCGGCACCCGGCCGGAAGTCCTTCAGGAGCACCGTCCCGGCTTCCGTCCCGTCCGTCTTCCATGGCTCGAGGCCGTGCACTCCGTCGTCGGCCAGGAAGTAGAGCGTGTTGCCCACGACGGCGAAGTTCGTCCGCTCGTTCCACACCTCCAGGCCGTCGTCCTCGCTCGGATGGAGGTCCATCACCCGCACCGTGCCCGCCTCGGTGCCGTCGCTCTTCCATAGCGCCCGGCCGACCTCACCATCATTGGCGACGAAGTAGAGCGTGCTGCCCACCGCCCACAGGTTCGCGGGTTCGGAGTCCTCGGGGCCCGGGTGGATGTCCTTCACCCGCACGGTGCCCGCCTCAGTGCCGTCGCTCTTCCACAGCTCGAGGCCGGGGTGGGCATCGTCCTGGGCGGCGAAGTACACGGTGTTCCCCACCCGCTGGAGGGTGGAAGCAAAGGAATACGACGCCTCGAACTGCTTGAGCAGGACGGTGCCGGCCTCGGTGCCGTCACTCTTCCACAATCCATGGGTCTGACGATTGATGAGGCCCTGCCGGACCAGGATGAAGAGCGTGCCATCCTCGCGGCTGACGATGGCATCCGGCTCTCCACCGGCATGCTCCAGGACGCCTGAGGTCAGGTCCTTCACCTTCGTGGTGCCGCTCGGAGTGCCATCCGTCTTCCACAGCCCGCGGCCGCCGGTGCCATCCTCGGCGGCGAAGAAGGCGACTCCGCCCGCCACCGTCGCCTTCGACGCCCGGGAGCTCGCGGGCTGCTGCTGGGGGCTGACGAGCGGGTACGTCCCCTCCGGGGTGCCATCGCTCCGCCACAGCGTCATGGCATCTCTGCCGCCGCGCTCGCGGAGGTAGCCGAATTCGTAGAAGAACTGGCCCCCAGCGGCTCCGGGAATGCTCGTCCCGTAGCCATTCCAGGGCCGCTCGCCCGGCGGCATGCGCTTCACCAGCCCGGTCCCCTGCGCGGTGCCGTCCGTCTTCCACAGCGAGGCCCCCTCGGCGTCGCTCCGCAAGAAGAAGGCCACCGAGCCCGTGCTGGTGTTGCCAAAGAAAGAATCTCCGCCCGAATCGGGCACACCCACCGACGTGGTACCCGCTTCAGTGCCATCGCTCCTGAAGAGCCCGGAGTAGCCATCCTGGGTGTTCGCGAAGAAGAGGGCGGCACCTCCCACGTCCTGGATGGACGTGTCGACGGACACGAAGGAGCCGAGCTCCTCGGTGCCCTCCGGCGTTCCGTCACTCGTCCACAGCGTCATGCGGTTCGACAGGAAGAGCCTGCCTCCGCAGAGACTGGCGCTCCACGACGCGGAGCCCGGCAGGCCCGTCAGCTTCACGGTGCCGGCCGCGGTGCCATCGCTCTTCCACAGCTCAGTGCGGGTGCCGTTCTGCATGAGGAAGAGCGCGGTGTTCCCGATGACGTTGAGACGCAGCGGCGAGAAGCCCTGGGCGAACTGCTGGACGGCGACGGTGCCGGCCTCGCTCCCATCGCTCCGCCACAGGACTTCCCCACCCCCGCTGTCGGCGAAGAAATACAGCATGCTGCTCCCGGCCCTCAGACTCCGCGGATTGGAGCCCTGCGGACCCGGGTGGAGGTCCTTCACCCGCACGGTGCCCTCGGGGGTGCCGTCGCTCTTCCAGAGCTCGAACCCGGAGTCGTCGAACTGGGCGGAGAAGAAGAGCCTCGTGCCCAGGCGGGTGAGCCCGCCGACTCCGGCTGGGCGGCTCGCCCACCCGGGGAGGAGGGCGGACCCGAGCCGCACGGTGCCCGCCACCGTACCGTCCGACCTCCACAGGGCCTCGCTGTCGGCATTGCCCTGCCGCGCCATGAAGTAGAGGGCACCCTCCATGTCGACGAAGCCCGAGGTGAAGGAGGAGTCGGGCCCCGGCGCCAGGTCCACCACCAGGGAGGTGCCCGCCGGAGTTCCATCCGTCTGCCATGGCTCGGTGCCCGTCATGGGCGTCTGTCCCAGGAAGTACACCTTGCCCCCGGATGCGGCCGGCTGACGGACGGATTCAGGCGGGTACGGCCGGGTGCCGGGGTGGATGTCCTTCAACAGCGTGGATTGGGCAAGCGCCGGTACCGGGCTGACGAGCGCGAACGACAGCAGCGACCCGGCAAGGGCCTTCCAACACAGCTTCATGTGTCCCCCTCTGACGTGGTTCACGACGACCTCAGTTGAGCAGAGGTGCGGACCCTAAATCGACAGGAAGCTGGTGACCATGTGCGTCGCCGGAAGAAGCGCCAGCGTCCGTCGCGGACGCAACGCTGCCTCCAAGGGCTCCTCTCCTTGAAGGAGCGCTACAGGCGACCCGCCTTGCGTCGCTCCTGGCACACACGGTGCACAGGAGCCCTGGCGACTGCAGCTCCCTGGCGATGCGCCCAGGGAGTGCGAATCCCCCCACCCAGGACGAATCCCATGACCAGGCTTGTCTTCTCTGCCACCGTCGGAACGATGGCCCTCATCGGCGGGGCATGCTTCGCCACGTCGAGCTCGACGACGAAACCCGCCGTGGAGCCACAGACAGTCGCTGTCGCGGTTCCAGCGAGGGCCGGAGTGGTGACTGGCACCAACCAGAACTCGGACGAGTTCATCTGGCGCCTGCTCGCCCAGTTCGCGGCGCCGGTGAATGCCTCGCAGCCTTCGCCCGTGGTGTTCGAGACGTGGGCCTCCGACGCCGACGTCTTCTCGCTCACTCCTCACTGGCCTGACGCGAACGCGCCGAAGAAGTTCCAGCGGAGCGTGCTCGAAAAGACGTCGACCGGGTCGGCTGGCCCCATCGACGTCCCCTGCGCCACGCCTGGAAACGCCGCGGTCGGCGGGTTTCCGACGCACGGCACGCCGACGCCCTGCATCGCCGAGGAGGTGAAGCGGAACCGCCCGCAGTTCGACTATATCGTCAACAACAACCTCAATACGCAGGCCGGGCTCAAGGCTGCCTACGCGAAGAACTTCAACGTCGCGATGCCGACGGAGTCCATCTCAGTCAAGGGCGACTGGGTTCCCGTGCAGACGCTGCTGCAATGGCTCCCCGCCCTGGGCAGCATCGCCAACATCCAGAAGCTGTACTACACGAACACCTCCAACGGCGTTGAGTATGCCCTGGTCTCGCTGCACGTGAGCAGCCGGCAGAACACGAACTGGGTCTGGGGGACCTTCGAGCATCAGATGAATCCCGGCCGCTGCGATGACATTGGCTGCTACGACACCTTCGGCGCCAAGAGCCCGGCAGTCGCCCCGAACCGGATGGCCGTCAACACGCAGTATGGCGCCTGTGACAAGACGGCCCAGCTCGCGGCCGTGATGGCCGATGCGAAGCTGTCGCAGGTCTGGAACAACTACTGCCTGAAGTCGACGATGGTGGACTACACCGCCGCCGACGGCACGCCCTACGCGCTTGGCAATTCAGTCATCGAGCGAATCGTGGGGAACGGGACCGTGGCTGCTTCGTCCTGCATTGCCTGCCACGTCTACGCGTCCTTCGGGGCTGACGGCAAGACGAGCCCCGCCGCGGTGGCGATGCTCCCGTACAACCCGACCGGCAAGCCCATCCCCGCCGTGCTCGAGGGTTCGCTGCAGTTCGACTTCATGTGGGGCGTCTTGCTGGCGCCGCCGCCGAAGGCGCAATGACCTTCCTCGGGGTGGGCGCCAGGCAGCAGTGACCCACGCGCCCCGGAGTCATGGAGCGTCGTCGCGATTCGCGGGTCCTGAGGTGGAAGGGCGTTGCGGTGTCCAGACGGGGACGTAGCACGCGCCCTTGTACACAAAGCCGTCCGTGGCGAAGTCGCAGTCCTTCACATCCAAAGACAACTTCGTCCAGCAACCGCCGTTGATTGCGACCAGTCCCTTACCGGAGCAGCGTCCGGCACTATCCGGTCTACGCTGCCTTGGGAGGGGCTTCGGCGGCAACTCCGCCCGGATGGCCGCCAACATGGAGGGGGCTCGCTCGGGCTCGACTGGGGCCGTCAGCGCGGCGTCTCCCACGGCGATGGTGCCTCCATCCTTCGCCTCCTCCCCTTCCGCGACGTGCATCTGCTCGGACGGCTCGACGGGCCGCGTGCTCCACAGCACGCCCACGCCCAGGGCCAGGGAGGCACCGAGGCCGGCCGCCACGAACTCGGACCACCGCACCGCACGAGTGGGTCGCCGCACCGAGACGCGCTGAACTGGAGGAAACAGGCCCGCGGGCCTCCGCTCCTCCCCGGTGAAGAGAGGCACATCCGCTTCGGGCCCCACCTTCCGTGCTGCCCGCTCCAGCGCTTCGGCCACCTCCCGCGCACGGCCCCGCTCCTCCGGCCGAGGCGAGAGCATCCGGGACACCAGCGCGCTCAGCTCCGGCACGCAGCGGGCGTTGCGCGTGCTTGCGGTCCAGAGCGCCAGCTTGTCCGGGTCCCACAGCCACGCCTCGTCGCCACGCGGATGCGGCGAGGGCGGGTACTCGCCGGTGACGAGCCGGTACGCCGTGACCCCCAGGGCGAAGACGTCATCGGCGGGGCTGGGGGCATAGGGGACGGTGGCAGGCTTGCCGGGGCCCAGCACGAAGCGCCAGGCCTCGGGAGCGCGGTAGGCGGGAGTGCCGGGAGGAAACGGATGCCACGTCAGCGTGGAAGCGCCCAGGTGGTGCCCCGAGCCGAAGTCCATGAGGAAGGGCTGGCCGTCCGCACCTCGCACGCGGATGTTGTCGCCCTTCACATCACGGTGGACGCCTCCGGCGGCATGGGTGGCCTCCAGTGCCCTCGCCAGCCGGGCCAGCAGGTGGAGCACCTGCCGTGACGACGGGCGCTGCGCCAGGGCCCAGTCATAGAGGGACACGCCCTCGACCCACTCCATGACGAGCCAGGCGTGGGACACGCCGTCGCGAGGCTGCCACCGCCCGTGGTCCAAGAGGCGCGGAACTGCGGGATGGTGGACGCGGCCGAGCAGCTCGGCCTCACGGACGAAGCGTGCATCGCCGGGGTCCAGGGCCAGCTTGAGCGCCACGACGCCCGGAGTCCCGTCCACGCTCTCGGCCTGATACACGACGCCGAACGCACCCCGGCCACACTGCTCCAGCAGGCGCCACCGGCCGATGACAGTCCCTGGAGGCAGCCTGGCCGGATTGAGGGGGTAGGACTCCATGGAGTGCCTCGCAAGCGGTCCATTCCGCGTACGGTCAGGCTACTCACACGGTCGTCGATTCCCAAAGCAATCCGGCAGGTGGACCGTGGCATTTCGTCACCCCTGCGACTTGCGGGTGCTCCCTCCACCGGGCTTCATCGGCTGGTCCCATCGCAGGGCACACTGCGGAAGGGCGGCGCTCGCGCGTGGAGCGCCGCCTACTCCCTGGCGATGGTGCTCCGGCTAGTTTGCCAGGGTCTGCGAGATGGCGCCGTCATCACCCGCAGCTGACGTCGTCGCTCCCGGATAGGAGAGCTTGTACGACGCGGCACCGCCATGGAATGCGGCGGTATCGTAGCCGCCGGTAAAGCCCGCCTTGTTCTCGGCATAGCTCCATCCGGTCGCCGTCTCGAAGTTCGCGTTCGTCATGGCAACGCCGCCTACCGCAACGTCATCGATGTTGACGGAGATCGGGTAGTTCGTGACGCCCGCCTTGCTGATCAGCCTGAACTGGAGAGTGAAGCTCGGGCCGGCTGGCGCGATGGTGACCGTGTGCGACTGCCAGGCAGTACCGTCCGCCGTGACATCGCTTTCCCATACAATCACGCCATCGACGAGCGCCTGCTTGAACCAGTATCCAGCAGTGGTGCCGGCCTCGCTGTCCTTCTCCCAGAACGTGAGCGTCTTGTTCGAGCTCACCCGCTGCGAGAGGGTGCTCGCATCCCCCGCCACGGAGGGCGTGGAGCCCGGATAGGACAGCTTGTACGACTTCGCGCCCCCGTGGAAGGCGGTGTCATAGACGCCTGAAAATGCCGCCTTGGTCTCGGCATAGGTCCATCCCGTCGTCGACTCGAAGCCCGCGTTCACGATGGCCACGCCGTTGATGGCAACATCATCGACATTGAAGGAGATCGGGTAGTTCGATACGCCCGCCTTGCTGACCAGCCTGAACTGCAGGTCAAAGCTCGAGCCAGCCGGGTTGATCGCTACCGAGTGCGACTGCCAGGCAGTGCCGTCCGCCGTGACATCGCTTTCCCACACGACCACGCCATCCACGAGCGCTTGTTTGTACCAATAGCCGGCGGTGGTGCCCGCCTCGCTGTCCTTCTCCCAGAACGTGAGCGTCTGTCCCGAAGAAGATGAGCCGGATTCGTATGCTCCGATATCATATCCCGCACCTGCGGGGCGGGCCTTGCCATCCAGATCGATGGAAGGCGCATAGGTCGGGGAGCCCGCGTCGATCGCCGGCGAGCCAGGCGCCAGGCGGAAGTTCCCCGCGGCCGGGTTCACGAACTGGGGAGCAGCCGCGACGGTGCCGGTGTGGATCAGGCCGGGGCTGAAGTTGTAGACACTGTTCTGATACACCAGATTGTTCGTATACGTGTTGTGGCTTCCGGTCTGCCCCTGCAGGGAAACGCCGTAATCGTTGTCGTAGACGATGTTGTTGGATACGACCACGTAGTCGGCGGGCCCGCTCGTCTCGTAGTAGCCGCCGCCGCCCACGATGATGCCCATCCAGGTGTTGGTAACCGTGTTGTTGGCGATCGTGACCTGGTGGGCGTCATGCCAGAGGTGGATGCCCCCTCCTCCGGGATTGTTGTAGGAGAGGTTGTTCGTTACCGTGGCCCTCGTACTGATGTAGATATTCTGGATCTTGCTACAGGTATAGCCGATGTCATGGACCGTGTTTCCGGTGACGACCGTGCCCGTCATGAGCCCGGGAATATCGTAGTCATGGATGTTGATGCCGGACCCGCCCGAGCCGTTGCACAGCTGACCAGGCCCGTAGATGACGTGATGCACGTGGTTGTTCTTGACCGTGACATAGGAGCCTTGATTGATCAGACCATTCGGCATCTTGGTGCCTGTGCCGTCAATCTCGAAGCCATCGATGTCTACATAGGAACCGCGATTCTCCCAGATGCTTCCTGTCGTCACCGTGCTGTTCGGCGGGACGATCCGGGCCCTTGCCTTCGTCACAGGATCGATATCGGAGACGTAGCTGATGCGCTCGGTCGCGTTTCCGCTCGCGGTGGTCAGGAAGCCGCCGCTATAGGTCCCCGGAGCGACATGAATGATGGCTCCGGGAGTGGCGACTTGCGAGGCCTTTAGAATCGTCCTGTAGGGGCTGCCGGACGAACCGTTGCCCGCCGTGTCGCTTCCCGTGGTGGCTACATGGAGATGGTTGACTGCCGCGTCTGCCGCAGGCGTGAAACTCATCATCAGACAAAGGCAAGCCGTCAAGACCGGGCCGCTCCAGGCCCCGCCCCGGGCAGAGCTGTTGATACGCATGCATTCACTCCTTTGCCAACTGTGTGCAGGACGCATCCTCACCATCCGAAAACCGGAAGTAAAGGCGAATTACAAGTTAATCATGAATTACTGACCTGACAGATCATTGAATACATGCGGGATGGAGTCTCATCCTGCTGGCCGCAGTCATCAGGCCGTCGCCGGGCGCACATGGCTTCCGCACCCCGGGTAGGAGTCCGTGCAGGTGGGGTGTCGCGCCTCGACGCACTGCACGCTCTACAGGGCCCCCATGCGCCCTGTATGCTCCAGGACGTTGGCCCTTCAATTGCTTTGGTCTGGGACACTCCCCGTCTCGCCACTGGAAGCCGAGCACTCATGCGTTCCCGCCCCTTCGTCCCTGTCCTCCCGTCCGCTCCCACCCCGCCTGTCCCCGCCGAGGAGGTGGCCCTGTGAGCCGCGCCGCGGGATGGCTGTTGCTGGTGGTGGCGCTCGTCCTGTCCCGCCCGGCCGAGGCCGCGCAGGCGCAGAAGGTGCGGGTGGCGGTGGTGCGCCCGGAGGGCCGCCAGGGCGAGGCGCTGCGCAAGGTGCTGGTGCAGGAGCTGGGCAAGAAGGGGCGTGGGCGCGAGGTGCTGCCCGCGCGGACCGTGGATGCCCAGGTGCGGCGCATCCGGGGCGGACCCAAGACGGATGACCAGCGGCAGGCGCTGGCCGGGAAGCTCGGCGCGGACACGCTGGTCACCGCCTCGGTGAAGGGGACGAAGCGCTGGGACGTGGAGATCCGCGTCTACTCCGGCAAGGACGGCAGCCTCCTGACGGAGGAGCGCTGGAGCGTCCGCCCCAACCGCGCCTTCCCCGAGGTGCGGCGTGAGCTGGAGAACCGGCTGGGCACGGCCCTGCGAGCGCCCCGGGAGCGCAGCACCCCGACTCCCCCCGCCGCCGTCACCCCTCCGGCCCCCGCGCCCGAGCCGGAGGCCACTCCCCCGACCCCTATCGCGGAGGCGCCGCGTCCGGCGGTGGTGAAGCCGCCGGCGCCCACCCCGAAGAAGGAGCCAGCGCGGGTGGAGCCCGAGCCTGAGCCCGAGGCGAAGGTGGCCGGCGCGCGTTCCATGGACGCGCCGATCCTGAAGGTGCTGCTGTCCGGCCAGGGCCTCTTCCGACGCTTCAACTTCTCGGATGTCCGCTCCGGCCCGCGGCCCGACTACAGCCTCGACCATGCCGCGGCGGCGAGCCTCGCGGTGGACTACTTCCCGCTCGCCCACTTCACGGATGGGATGGCACGCAACCTGGGGCTGGCGGTGCGAGGCTCCCGCGCCCTCGGCCTGTCCACGCAGACCCCGGATGGGGAGGAGTACGGCACCACCGCGCAGCTGCTGGAGGGAGGCCTGCGCTTCCGCCTGCCGCTGCAGTGGCTCGAGGTGTCGGTGGGCGCGCTGTACGGCACCCACACCTTCGCGGTGGAGCTCCCGGCGGACAGCGACCTGGCGCTGCCGGACGTGGACTACCGCTTCGCGCACGTGGAGCTGGGCCTCTACAAGGCGCTCACGGAGCGGTGGGCCATCGCGGCGCGCGTCGGCTACCAGCACGTGCTGAGCAGCGGCGAGCTGTCCTCGGACACCTACTTCCCGGAGCTGAGCGGCTCCGCGCTGGATGGCGAGCTGGCGGTGGAGTTCGCCCTGACGCGCATGCTGGGCCTGCGGCTGGGTGGGGACCTGCGGCGCTACTCCCTCACCACCAACGCCGACGAGGCCTCCCCGAGCTTCGTCGGCGGCGCCCAGGACACGTACTTCAGCGGTCAGCTCGGCGTGTTCCTGCGCCTCTAGCCTCCCCTCGCCACTGAGGGGGACAGTCCCCACCACCTGTGGCGCTGCCCCCACACCTGTCGGGGCGGCCCAGCCGAAAAGTCGAGCCTGATAAAATCCAGCTGCACTCGTGACACGAGTTTTCAGTATTCGTGTCATCGGGCCATTTGACCGATGCGCGTGCGCAGCACGGATACATTGACAAGAATGCGCAATTCATCCGATTGGTATGTCTTCCAATGATGGAGGCGCTCGTGCCGGGTACGCGGACACAACGGTTGTCACGGGGGCCAGCGAGGTGGTGGCGCCCGGTGGTGCTCGGGCTGGCCCTGAGTGGTGTTGCTGGCTGCGAGGGAATGATTCACGACCCGGACCGGCCCGGTGGCCCCGGTACGCCGGGGGGGCCCGGCCCCGCCGTCGTCGAGCAGCCGGCCCGCTCCGTGCGCATGGCGCGCCTGACGCACGCGCAGTGGTCCAGCACCGTGCAGGAGCTGCTCCGGCTGGACGCGCCGCCCACCTCCCTGGCGGAGGCCTTCCGCGCGGACCCCTCCCAGAGCGGGTTCCTCTTCGACAACGACGCGCGCGCCCTCTCCGTGGACGAGGCCCTCTGGGGCGCCTACCAGCGCGCGGCCGCGGAGCTGGCCGGACAGGTGACGACGGACGCGGCGAAGCTCGCGCGCATCCTGCCGGCGTCGGCCGCCACCCCCGAGGAGCGCGCCCGCGCCTTCGTGGAGTCCTTCGGCCTGCGCGCGCACCGGCGCCCGCTGACGTCCGCGGAGGCGGAGACCTACCTCGCGCTGTACCGCAAGGGGCCCCAGGCCTACGCGGGCATGCCGGCGTTCGAGGGCGGCATCCGGCTGGTGCTGGAGGCCTTCCTCCAGTCGCCCCACTTCCTCTACCGCGTGGAGCGCAGCACGGAGGCCCAGAAGGACCGCGTGCCGCTCGACGACTACGAGGTGGCCTCGCGGCTGAGCTACGGCCTGTGGGGTGCCATGCCGGACGACGCCCTGTTCACCGCCGCGCGCGAGGGGGCCCTGCGCTCCCGCGAGGGCGTGGCCACGCAGGCGCGGCGCATGCTCCAGGACGCGCGCGCGAAGAGCGTGGTGGAGGCCTTCCACCGCACCCTCTTCGACGTGCCCCGCTACGCCACCATCCGGCCCTCGCCCACGCGCTTCCCGGAGGTGTCCGGGCGCTTCGCCGAGTACGCCACCCGGGAGAACACGCTGTTCGTCCGGGACGTCGTCTTCTCGCGCCAGGGCCGCTTCAGCGACCTGCTCACCTCGCCGTCCACCTTCGTCAACGCCGAGCTGGCGCGCGTCTACGGGCTGAGCGGGACGTACAACGACGACTTCGTCCCCGTGACGCTGGACTCGCGCGAGCGCAAGGGCGTGCTCACCCAGGTGGGCTTCCTGGCCTCGCACGCGACGTCGGCGGACCCGGACCCCATCCACCGCGGCGTCTTCCTGTCCGAGCGCATCCTCTGCCAGAAGATTGGCGCGCCGCCGGCCAACATCCCGCCGCTCCCCGCGCCCCAGGGGCGCACGAACCGCGAGGTCGTCGCCTCGCACACCGAGGCCCCCGGGACAAACTGCGCCTCGTGCCACTCGACGCTCATCAACCCGCTCGGCTTCCCCTTCGAGGGCTACGACGCCATCGGCCGCCACCGCACCACGGACAACGGCCACCCGGTGAACGCCAGCTCGGCCCCCTTCATCGGGAGCGACCAGGTGCAGGTGCGTGACGCGCTGGACCTGGCGGACGCGCTCGCGGCCAGTGAGCCGGTGCATGCGTGCTACGCGCGGCACTGGGTGGAGTACCTCCACGGGCGCCCGTTCGCCGAGGAGGACGGGCCGCTGGTGGAGCGGCTCGGGAAGCTGTCGAAGGAGGGCGGGCTGTCCATCGTCGACCTCGTCGTGGAAGTCGTCACCAGCGCGGGCTTCGTGAACCGCCACCCGGAGGAGCTGCCATGAAGCTGAGTCGCCGGCTGGTGTTGAAGGGCATCGGCGGGGCCGTGCTGGGCCTGCCGCTGCTCGAGAGTCTGATGCCGAGGGCGGCCCGCGCGGCGGACTCGGCGGCGCTGCCGTACGCCATCTTCTTCCGGCAGGGCAATGGCGTGGCCGCGGCCCAGAACACGTCGGAGCTGGGCGCCGAGCCGGAGCGCTTCTGGCCGAGCGCCCTGGGCGCGCTCACCACGCAGAGCATGGCCGGGCGGGCCGTGGGCGTGCTCTCGGACCACCGCGCCAACCTGCTGCTGGTGCGCAACATCAACATGAAGGACTACGACTACGGGGACGGCCACGCCCGGGGCGCCCTGCAGGGGATGACCGCGCGAGGCCCCGTGGTGGAGGGTGCGGGCGGCAGCTCCGAGGCCTCGGGCGAGTCGCTGGACCACCGCATCGGCCGCGTGCTCAACCCGCAGCAGCGTGACTCGCTCTTCTTCTACGCGGGCCGGCGCGGCGGCTGGCTCGGGGGCCCCTGCATCTCCTACCGGGGCAGCGGGGCGCGCCGGGCCGCGCTGCATGACCCGTGGGTCGCGTACCAGACGATGATTGGCGGCCCGGGCGGCCTGACGCCCGAGGCCCGCGAGCAGCTGCTCGTCCGGCAGCGCAGCGTGAACGACCTGGTGAAGGCCCAGCTCCAGCAGCTCCAGCAGCGCCCGGAGCTGAGCTCGTCCGACCGCCAGCGGCTGGACCTGCACCTGTCCAACGTGCGGGATCTGGAGGTGGCCCTGAGCTGCCGCATGCGCGCGGACCAGGAGCTCATCTTCCAGCAGCAGGCGCCCGGCTATGACAGCACGGTGGGCGACGAGGTGCTCGCCACCGCGAAGCTGCACATGGACATCGCCGTGCTGGCGGTGGCGTGCGGCACCACCCGCGCGGCCGTCATCCAGGTGGGCAACGGCAACGACGGCGACACGCGCTATCGCGACCCGGCGACGGGGCAGCTGATGGAGAACTTCCACTACATCTCCCATCGCCGCAGCTCACACGACTCCAGCGGCGGCATCATCAGCGGCTCGGACGTGCTGCACCACCAGGTGGATCTCCAGTTCGCGAGCGCCTTCAAGTACCTCCTGGACCGGCTGGCGGCCTACCAGCTGCCGGACGGCAAGCGGCTGCTCGAGCACGGCGTGTCCGTCTGGTACAACGACCTGGGCAACGGGCCGGCCCACTCGGCGTGGAACATCCCCTACGTCCTGGCCGGAGGCTGCAATGGCTTCCTCAAGCAGGGCGTCTACGTCGCGGCCTCGGGCGGCGGCAACCCCAACCACAACCGGCTGCTGAACACGATTGGAAGCGCGGTGGGGCTGAAGAACGCAGCCGGCGGGAACCTGGACGACTTCGGCGACCCGGCGCTCCCCAAGGGCGTGCTCTCCGAGCTCATCGCCTGAGCGGCACCTCGCGGCCTGCTCCGGTGCGCTGCGCCGGAGCAGCCCGCACCTCGGGCCGTGGGTGCTTCCCGTCCATCTTGGGCTCCACGACAGTCCCATGACATCATGGATGGCTTCACGGCGGTTCCAGGTGGAGGTGCCAGGTGCACACGCTTCGACTCACGCGCACCCTCTTCGTAGTCGCGGCGGCCCTGCTGGCCTCCTGCAAGGGTGACATCGGGGGAGCTCCCGAGCCGCCACCCGGAACACCACCGCCGCCGGTGGCGCCCGAGGAGCTGCCGTTGCGGCGGCTGTCGGCCGTGCAGTTCCAGAACACGCTGCGCGACGTGCTCACCCGGACGCTCGGCGCCACGGAGGCCGGCGCGGTGCTCCGGGACGGCTCGGTGGCGGCGCTGCTCCAGAGCTACCCGAAGGACCTGCGCGTCCCCATTCCGGGTGAGTCGCATGGCGGCTTCCTTCGCATGGACCAGGGCGTGCAGCAGCGGCACATCGACATCTCCTACTCGCTCGGGCTGCGCGTGGGCGAGCTGCTGGGGACCAGCGCCCCGCGGCGGGGGCTGCTGCTGGGCGCCTGCGCCACGGACGCCAGCACGGCCAATGATGAGAGCTGCCTGGGCGACTTCATCTCCCGCTTCGGGCGCCTGGCCCTCCGGCGGCCCCTGGACGCGGACGACGTGGCCTTCTACCGCGCGGCCGTGAGCGACCCGCCTGTCTCCGCGCTCGCCGTGCACAAGGTGGTGGCGCTGATGCTGACGGCGCCGGAGTTCCTCTACCTCGTCGAGCACGGGCAGGCCGAGGCGGAGGGCACCGAGTCGCGGCTGACGGCGCACGAGCTGGCCGCGCGGCTGTCGTACCACTTCTGGCAGACGATGCCGGACGAGGCGCTCGCCGCGGCGGCGGACTCGGGCGCGCTGCTCACCGAGGCCGGCTACCGCCAGCAGGTGGAGCGCCTGGTGGGTGACTCGCGCGCGCACCAGGCCCTGGGCGAGTTCTTCAGCCAGTGGTTCCGCCTGGACGACCTGGAGGAGTTCGACGCGCGCGTGGGGGACCCCATCTTCGACGCGTTCCGCGGCAGCTTCACCCCGAGCGGCGACACCCGCGAGCGCATCAACGCCGAGGTGGCCGACCTGGTCACCTGGCTGGCGGCGCATGACGGCACCCTGCAGGACGTGCTCACCGACCGGCACGCCTTCGCACGCAATGCCGACCTGGCGGCGCTCTATGGCGTGCCGCAGTGGGATGGCGCGTCGGAGCCGCCCACCTTCGCCGAGCCCCAGCGCTCCGGGCTGCTGACGCGCATCGCCTTCCTCGCCACCGGCTCCGCCAACACGCGGCCCATCATCAAGGGCTACCGCATCCGCAACGCGCTCCTGTGCGAGCCCATTCCCCCGCCGCCCGCCGAAGCCATGATGACGCGGGTGGAGCTGTCGCCCGAGCTCACCACGCGCGAGGTGGTGGAGCGCCTCACGGAGACGCAGGGCTCCTGCCCCTCCTGCCACCGGACGCACCTCAACCCGCTGGGCTTCGTCACCGAGAACTTCGACGCGCTGGGGCGCTTCCGCTCCGCGCAGCGGCTCTTCGACAGCAATGGCCAGCAGGTGGCCGAGCGGCCGGTGCGCACCGACACGGCGCTCGCCATGCTGTCAGGTGACACCCGGCCGGTGTCCTCGGCGGCGGACGTCACCCAGCTCATCCTCGAGAGCGGCCAGTACGAGGACTGCTTCGCGCGGCAGTACTTCCGGTACACGTTCGCCCGCGCCGAGAGCGACGCTGCCGACCAGCCCATGCTGGACGCCTTGAATGCGGCGGCGAGGGGCCGCCAGTCGCTGCGCGCGGTGCTGGCCTCCGTCGCGCTGCGCCCCGAGTTCCAGCGGAGGGACTTCCGATGAGCACGCGTGGCATCTCGCGCCGCACGATTCTCCGGCTGGGCGGAACAGGGCTGGTGCTGCCCTTCCTCCCCAGCCTCCTGCCGGCGACGGCGCGCGCCCAGTCGGCACCCTCCCACAAGTGCTTCGTGATGCTGCGCACGGAGCACGGGGGCATCCTCCAGCGGGACATGTTCCCCCTGGACGCCACGCTGACGGAGTCCCTGCCGTACGCGGGCCACACGGTGCGCCGGGGCCCGCTGCGCCCCACCGTGTCGGATGGCGAGACGCGCGTGTCGGCGGTGCTGCGAGCCCCGTCGAGCGAGCTCACCGCCTCGATGGTTCAGAAGCTGTGGGTGCTCAACGGCCTGGACATCCCGTTCTACATCGGCCACCACCGGGGCGGCACGCTGGGCAACTTCTCCGCGAGCGACCAGGCGCCGGACGCGGTGAAGCAGAACGGCATCCGGCAGACCATCGACCAGATCATGGCCTGGTCTCCGTCGTTCTACGGGGACGCGGCGGGCGTGCGCGAGCGCGCCATCATCCGGGGGCACCTCTCGTTCGCGCACTCGGACCCGCGCCTGCGGCAGGGACCGGTGGAGCCGGTGGGCAACACCGTGGATGGCTCCAACCAGCACCTCTTCGACCGCCTGTTCGGAGATGTCACCGGCGGCCAGCCGCTCATCAGCGGCGCGGTGATGGAGAACTTCCGGCGCTTGCGCAATGGCAACCGGCGCCTGTCTTCAGCGGACCGCCGCCGGCTGGACGACCACCTGGAACGGCTGGCCGAGCTGGACCGCAAGCTGAACACGGTGGCGCGCTGCCAGTCGCCGGTGCGTCCGACGACGTCGAGCGGCCAGTACACGGGCCAACCGACGTACGGGCGGGACCCGGAGGCGCAGTCCCTGTCGCACGAGCTCTGGAACGACGTGTACACGCTGGCGCTGTCGTGCGGCGTGTCGCGCATCGTGGTGGCGGGCGCGCCGGAGACCTTCAGCACCTTCGCGGGCGACTGGCACCAGGAGATTGCCCACCAGGCGGCCAGCAGCGAGCCCGCGTACAGCACGCTGCTGGCAGCGCACCACCTCTTCTTCCGCCGCGTCTTCCTGGACCTGGCGAGCAAGCTGGAGGCGGTGGACATGGGCGACGGCACCCGGCTGCTGGACCACAGCCTGCTGGCGTGGGCGCAGGAGTCGGGCAACTACACGCACGACCACACCAGCGCGCCGATTGTTGCCTTCGGTGGCGCGGAGGGCTTCTTCCGCACGGGGCAGTACTGCGACTACCGCAACCTGGCGAAGACGACCGGGCAGGGCCCCGCGGGAGAGCCACGCTGGTTCGGGCTGCTGTGGCACCAGTGGCTGGGCACGGTGCTCCAGTCCATGGGCATCCCTCGGACGGAGTGGGAGGACACCTCCCAGTGCCGGGGCTACCCCAACTACAAGTACGACGACATTCCGGACTGGGCGGGCCCCCAGGGCTCGACGGGCCCCGTGTATCCGGACTCCGTCTGGAACGCCGCGGGTGAGGTGTTGCCGTTCCTCCGGGTGTGACGCCCGGTTGCTGCTCCCGGGGTTCGTGGAGCACGCCTGCGTCCGGCAGGAAGGGCCTACGCTGGCATCGCGCGTACAACAAGTCGTGCATCAACGTCCTCAGCGGCTACAAGCAGTCGCTCGCAGAGGACGAAGAGGACCACGAAATCACGGCGGCCAACGTGAGCGGTGTTCGCACCAAACTCGAACTCTGGGAAGACAGCACCTACACAACCATCGTCGGAGCTGGAAAGGCGGCCGCGCTGGCCCAGAAGGCCGCAGCCAAGATCAACAACGTCTTCAAGAAGTAGACAGGGTGGCGGAACCGGAAATGGAAACGACTGGGACGGGGACGAGCGACTACTTCATCCTGGAGTGGGATGTGCTCGACGGGTATTGCGCCATCTTCACCTTTCCGGAGGGGATGCCGAAGATTCACAAGCCCGCGCGCGGCATTCGCATGGGGACTGAGTATCCGGATGGGCTGCGGTTCAGCATGACCAAGCAGGAGCCGGGGCTGAAGATTGCCGACGTCATCGCGAACGCCGTGAACTACTTCATGGTGTCGAAGCGGATGAAGGGAATCCTGGAGGAGCACTCCGGCGCCGACATCGAGTTCCTCCGGTTCGTGCTGTTGAACCACCGCGGGCGCGTCGCAAGCGAGGACTGCTACATCGCGAACGTCATCGGCATGCACGACTGCGTGGACATGGACCGGACGGAGGGCGACCGGGACCCGATGAAGCCTGCCCGCTTCATGTACCTGCGACGCCTGCTCCTGCAGGAGGACAAGATTCCCCCCACGGCGAAGCTCTTCCGCGCCTCGGCGGTTCCCCGGCTGATGATCGTCCGCAAGGACCTCAAGGAGCAATTCGAGAAGGAAGGCGTCACCGGCATCACCTGGTTCCCGGTGGGCTCCGAGGTAGCCATCACCGTATGAGTCACGACTACGTAGACGTGGCCCGGTACAACATGTCCCTCACGCTCCGCTCCGGCCTGGAGGGGATGGCGCGCCAGGACGAGCACCAGGCCGACCACGTGGCGAACGTCTGCGTGGCGTACCGCGTGCTCGGCATCTGCGCGCTGCTGCAGAAGGCGGACGTGGAGGAGTTCGCCGGGCTGCTCTGCAAGGCGGGGCAGACCCGGCACCACCTCCTGACACTCGCGGGGACGCAGCCCGTCGCGCCGGAGCACCTGCTGGGAAGCGACAACGTCGGCTTCAGCGACGCACTCGTCAGGTCACGACCGGGCCCCGCCCCGGATGAGCCACTCGGCGGCGGCCAGGTTGATGACCCACGCCGCCCCCATGAGGAGCGCCCGGGGGAGCTCCTGCGGCGGCCCGAAGAGCAGCTGCCACGGCGCGAGCGTCAGCACCTGCGTGCCCGCGCCCATGCCAATGGCATAGCCGCGCAGCATCCAGGCCCCGTGGCGGGTGAAGTCGCGCCGCATGACGGCGGCGAGCCCGAGCAGGAGCGCTACCAACATCCCCAGGCCGAACAGGAACCGGAGCGCGCCGAGGAGCGCCCCATCGTGCGCGGGGAGCGCGAAGAACGCGTTCATCCACAGTCCCGACGCGGCGGCGACGAGGCCGCTCGGCAGCAGGACCCGCCCCGCCCTGCGGTGCCACCCGGGCCTGCGGCGGCGGAAGTCCGCGGAGAACTGGAACGCGCCGAGCACGCAGAACAGCGTCGCGCCGACGATGTGCAGCCCGATCGGCCAGGGCGCCGCGAGGAACCGGGCGTTGTCCGGCGTGGCCTCGGCGCCGGATGCCACCTCCACCAGCCGGAGGGAGCCGGCGACGGCCGGGACTGCCGCGAGCAGCAGCAGCACGGGGACGAGCCAGCCCCGCCGTGAGGAGGGAGCCGGAATGCGGGAGTGCGCGGTGAGCATGGCTCCCTTGTAGCGATGGAGCCGACGGCGGTGAATTCGCCCAAATGCGGATTCTGGGTCGGCCGGAAGTCGGGCGCCCGGGTCATCCTTTCGGCCAGGTGCCCCGCAAGCGCCGCGTCGGTCGGCTCAGCCGCGGATGCGGCCGGCCTCGTAGGCCCAGATGGCAATCTCGACGCGGTTGCGGGCCCCGAGCTTGGCCATCAGGCTCGCGATGTGGCTCTTCACGGTGCTGAGGCTGATGTGCAGCTCCTCGGCGACCTCCGCGTTGGTGCGCCCGCGGGCGACGGTGAGGAGGACCTCCTCCTCGCGGTCGGTGAGCGGCTCGCGCGGCTGCGGCCGGGGTCGTCCGGGGCGCGCGCCCGCGAACGTGGAGAGGAGCCGCGCGGTGACGGCCGGAGCGATGAGCGCGTCCCCGTTGGCGGCGGCGCGGATGGCCTGGGCGAGCAGGTCCGGCCCGGCGTCCTTGAGCAGGAAGCCGCGGGCCCCTGCCTTGAGGGCGGCGTACACGTAGTCGTCCTGGTCGAAGGTGGTGATGACGACGACCGCCATGGGATGCTCGACGCCGGGCCCGGCGAGCCGGCGGGTGGCCTCGATGCCGTCCATGCCGGGCATGCGGATGTCGAACAGGCACACGTCGGGGCGCAGCGCGAGCGCGAGCTCGACGGCCTGGCGTCCGTCGGCCGCGACCCCCACGACCTCGAGGTCTGCCTGGGCCTCCAGGAGCATGGCGAGCCCGGTGCGGACAATCTCCTGGTCGTCGGCGATGACGACTCGAACACTCATGGCGTCAGTCCGTTCCGGGGGAGCACGGCGGTCACCGTCCAGCCGCGCTCGGGGTTGGGGGCCGCGTGGCAGCTGCCCCCGAGCAGTGCCGCCCGCTCCGCCATCCCGATGAGGCCGTAGCCGACCGCGCCGGAGGGGCGGGCCTGGACGGGCTCGCCGTCGTCGCTGACCCGCAGGCGGACCGACGCCGCCTCGACGGTGACGCCGACCTGGATTCGCGTCGCGTGGCGCGCGTGGCGCCGGGCGTTGGTGACGGACTCCTGCGCGAGTCGGTAGATGGCCGCGGAGACGGAGGCGGAGAGGCTGTCGAGGTCTCCGGAGAGGTCCACGTCGACGCCGGGCCCTTCGGCGTGGAGGCCCGCCAGCTCCCGCAGGTCCTCGACGCGCCGGCCGGGTGCGAGGTCGGCGGGCTCGCCTCTCCTCAGCACCCGGACCATGCCGCGCATCTCGGTGAGGGCCCGGGAGGCTTCCGCCTCGATGACGCGCAGCGCATCGACCGCGGCCTCGGGGCGTTTGGACGCCAGGGCCAGGCCGGCCTGTGCGCGAATCGCGATGGCCGACACGTGATGGGCGACCGTGTCGTGGAGGTCGCGCGCCAGCTCCTCCCGCTCGCGCAGCTTGACCTGCTCGAGCTCGCGCGCGTGGGCGTCGGCGCGGTAGCGGAACGCCACCCCGAGTGCCACGGCGGACAGCAGGATGGCGAAGCCGCCGAGGACGTCGGTCCCCCGGACTCCCGTCGAGACGAAGTCCAGCGACGCCGACGCGAGGATGAGCACCAGCCCCACCAGGGCCTCGCGCTCCTTGCCCCAGCGGAAGAGCGCGTAGGGCAGGAGCAACAGGAAGGCCGACATGTGCAGCCCCGGCAGCGCCGTGCCGGTCACCAGCCTGGCCAGCGCCACGGCGGCGCTCGCACCGAAGGCGACGGTGACCATGGGCAGCGGTCGCGACCTGCGCCACAGGAGCGTGGGGATGAGCGCGATGCAGACGAGCACGGACGGGGACCGCCACGACAGCTCGGGTCTCGCTGCCACCTCGAGCGCCGCGAGCACGCAGAGTGCAGCGAGCAGGCCCCAGTCCCGGAGCCCCCGGCCAGGCGGGCGGGCGGTCTCCGGCAGGGACCAGACGAGGCGGGGAGGAGCGCGCATGGGTCGGAGCTCGCGCTCCCAGGCTCGACAGGCGGCTCGGGGCGGAGCGGGCCGATGATATGCCCTCCTCCCTCCCCCACTCCAGCTTCGAAGCACGCGCGGGGCCGTTACGGTGCCGCCCTGCCCTTCGCTTCCCGCCAACGCTGGCCGGGACGTGCTGCACCGCGTGCTGGCGCGCTGGGAGACAGTCCTCTGCCCGCCCGTTCGCTACGGCGCGTCGAGGATGAGCAAGCCGCGCGCCTTGTCCACGACGTACACGTGCCCGTCGCCAGGGACGCGGATGCCGATGGCGCCATGGAACAGGCTGTCCGTCCGGTCCGGGTCCGACTCGCGGAAGGTGTTGTAGTGCGCCACCTCGCGCGGCTGGGAAGGGTCGGACACGTCCAGCACGCGCACGCCCTCGTGGTACCAGGCAACGTAGAGGCGCGTGCCCACCAGCAGCATGTTGTGGATGGAGGTGATGCGGCGCTTCCGGTACTCGCCAATCTTCACGATGTGGGCCGGGTCGGTGACGTCCAGCACGCGCAGGTGCGCGCCGAGCGTCTCGCCCCCCTCGAAGGCCACGGTGCGACCGTTGATGGTGCCCACCGCGTTGGCGTGGCTGACGGCATGGGTGTACCCATACTGGCCGAGCAGCGACGGAAGCTCTCCCTGGGTGTCCACCACGAGGAAGCCGTCCTCCATGTGGTTGATGTAGAGCCGGCCCGCGAACGCGAACGCGTCATGCGGGAAGCCGTCCCCATTCGGGTACGTGTAGCTGGAGAGGAGCCGCGGCGAGAGCGGCTCCGACACGTCGAAGATGAGCGTCCGCCGCGCGGAGGGGGACATCGCGTAGAGCCGGTCGCCCTCGACGAACACGGTGTGTACGTCGACAGCGCCGACGATGCCGCCCTTCTCGCTGCGCACCATGGCAGGCCGGGCGGGGTCGGTGATGTCATAGACGAGCACGCCAGCGTCGCCACTGGCGATGTACAGCGCGTGGTCCTTTGCCCAGACGCCATTCCAGAAGGTGTCACCCGGCAGCTGGAAGGACGCGCGCTGCACGGGAGCCCGCGGGTCGCTGAGGTCGAAGACGGTGAGGCCGCCGGTGTCGTTCGGGTTGTCGGTGGAGACGACATAGGCGTGCCCCCGCGTGACATACACGTCCACGGGGCGTCCCCGCGGCACGTAGGTCTCGGAGACGAGCGAGAGCCCGGAGGACTCGGGCTCACCCTGGGGCCACGTCATGCGCTCGGCGCGGAAGGTGCCCTGGGAGTACAGCCGGCCGTTCCTGCACCAGGCGTAGCAGCCCGTGAGCGTGCGGGAGTCGGGGGCCTGGCAGAGCTGGAAGGTGTAGTCCTCCGTGCGCTGGCCCAGAAAGCCCGAGGAGGCCGTGAGCCGGAACACCTGCCAGTTCGCCTCGGCGTTGTCGGCCGGCTGGCCCATGAGGGTCCGCGGCTTCCCGGAGGCGTCGAACAGGAAGCCACCCGACTCGGGGACGGGGTTTCCGTCGCCCCGGTCGGCACGCAGCTCGGCAAGGTAGATGGCGCCCCGGGGCTCCTGGGCCGAGAACGCCCCCAGGTCACAGCCCGACACGTCGAAGTGCATCAGGGCGGAGCCTTGCTGACAGCCGCTGGCAGCCGGCCCCGGGGGGATGCACGAGGAGAGCACCCCGGGGTCGGTCCACTCCCCCGTCTCGGGAAGCGGCGTCCAGGGCCCGTCATAGGCGGGGGGCGCCTCCGGCGGGGACTCGGGCGGGAGCGGCTTCTCGGAGGAACAGGCGGACAGCACCGCGGCGCAGGCAAGCGCGGCGAGCAGATGCACGACAGGGGACGGCATGAAGCGGGCTCCCAGGGAACGCTGGCGCCTGCTCCGGTAGGAGGGCGCCTGCTCATCCAGGATACGGTCAGCTCCGCGCTGCCTGGCTGCGATACTTGCGCGGTGACGGAGACCGACGTCAGGGCGCGTCGGAAACGGGCAGGCTACTCCACGACTCGCGCCGACCAGCCGAGCGCCGCACCCACCCGGGTGATCAGCTCGTTGTACTTTTCATTCTCCTCCCGGCTCGCCGAGCGGGCCTTGGCCGCGTAGAGAGGAAGCAGCTCCTGGACCGCGGGAGCGTACGCTTTCTGGAGCGCCGCCTGCTCGTCCGCGGTGGTGGCCTGCCGATAGCGCCGGTAGAGGTCCTTCAGGGGGGCCGCCTTCGATTCCATCTCCGGGTCCGCGAAGGTCGGTAGCGGTGCGTCCTGGGGAAGATGCCGTTGCGGAGGGGGCGTGGCCTTCCGGCTCCTGGCGTAGAGGCCGGTTGTGCCCTCGGCCTCTTCGACGTAGCGGATGAAGTCGTCCTTGGAGAACACCTTGCTCTTGATGTTGCCCTTCGAGTCACGCCCCACCCGGATTTCTCTCGGGAAGTCCTCGTGCACGCCGTAGCTCCAGGTCCTGTCGATGAACAGCGCGTCGCTGAGCACGAAGGGCCCCTTGAAGTCGACGCCGTCGAGCTGGACGGTCTGCTCGCCGGGACGGAAGCCCTTCGCCGTGGTGGCGTTGGTGGCGTACACCTCGTTCACGATGAGGTACGGGCTGAACGTCGGGTTGATGAGGCCGCCGCGAGTGCCCGTGTACACCACGAACCCGAGCTTCCCCGTGGTCGCGGACTCCATCGAGTGCAGCCCCGCGCGCAACGAGAGCTCCCGGGCGGCACGCGGCTGGACCTCGTAGGAGGTTCCGTCGATGGTGACGCTGATGGGAGCCGCGGTCGGGTTGTCGATGGAGAACTCCACACTGTCTTTCGAGCACCCACTCACGGCCACGAGGAGACAGAGTACGACCAGATACTTATTCATGAACTCTCTTGGGTTGAAACATCGAGAAGCAGGCGCCGTGCCTTAGCACCCTTCGTGAGCCGCGGACGTGGGAAGAGCGGTATACGAGAGCCCCTCCCCCCGACGACACCGTGTGATGCCCCTGCCCGACCCCGACGTGCTGTCCCTGCTGGCCCGTATCTACGACTCTCGCAACAGCTTCTTCGATGCGGAGGGCCGCTATTGCCACCGGATCCCCTCCACCTTCACCGAGGCGGAGCATCAGCAACTGAGGGACGCCGGATGGGTGCCCAACGCCTTCACCCACTGGGCGCATGACGAGGCCATCGACAGGCTGCGCCAGGCCGCCGCGGCGGTCGACCTGCGCCAGGCCGCCGATGCATTCGTGGCCTCGATGGTGTCGGCCGAGCCCGCCTGGTTGACCGTGCTGCCCGCCACCGCCCTCGGGCGCGCCATGCCGGCACACGCCGAACAGCCCATGGGCGGCGGCAGCTGCCGCGTCTGTTTCTACAAGGCAGACGCCGTCGATACCACCCAGGCCGCGTACTTCCGCCAGCTGGACGGCTCGGGTTGGGGTGACGCCCACCCGGCCGAGGGTGCACTCGCCCTGGCCGCCGTCATCGACAGCCCGGCTGCGGCCTGGCCCAAACCCACACCACGGGATGTCTGGGTATTCCACCGCGTGTTCGAGCTGCTGCGCGCCCTTCCCTCCACGGCTCGCTACAGCCACGCGCGTGCCGCGCTCCAGCAGGCGGGGCTGCTGCGCGCCAACCGTCCCTCGCGCTGTGAGACGGTGCTGGAAGCGCTCGCGTTCATCGGCATCCTGCAGACGCCGGAGCACCCGGGCCTGATGACCCGGTTCACTCCAGCCATCGAGCGCGACCGCCGTCCCTCGGTCCGCGTCGAGGTGCCGGCGCCGCTGGCGTGGTGGACGGCAGGCGATGGCATCCACGAAGCGCTGGTGGCCACGCTGTTCGGCCATCTCGAGAAGCCGGAGGCCGAGCCCGTGCCGCCGCCGCCGGCAAAGCCCGCGGGGCGCCGCAAGGCAGGCAGCCCGGCCAGCCCCCGGCCCAAGTCCATTTCCGGCCCGCCGACCCCGGGCAGCGTGTACGCCGTCCGCTACCGCGAAGACCTGTGGGGTGCCGCCTATTGCCACGAGGTGCGCACCGATGAGCGGGGCATCGTGCGGGGCCGGATGGAGTACCTCGACCTGCTGTCCCCCACCCCGCCCACGGCCGACCAGGTGGCGGGCATTTCCTTCCGTGATCGTCGGAATGGCGAGCGCTGGCAGACCTGGTGCAGCGGCCTCGAGAAGACCACCGGGGTCAAGCGGATCGCGGTGGAGGTGCCCGCCCCCGCGCACGCCCAGCCCGTGCCGGAACGCATCCCAATCGGCGGCGCCCGCGACCTGCAGCATCTTGCCGGCTGGAACTTCGACTTCTGAGTCCAGGCAACCGCGCGGCCTCTCCCCCGGCCTGGCATACAGCCCGGGGGCCCGGTCAGCAGCGCATCTGCGCGAGGCCCTGCTCTCGCCGCGGGCCGTGACGCCGCGCGAGCTGAGCCCTGCCCCGCGCGAGCCACGGACGCGCTCTGGAGAGACAAGCTACATCGCGGGTCCTGGCTCCTGGAGAGAACCCAGCGGGGCAGTTTGGAGTCACGGGCAGCGTCAGATGCAGGTGCTATTCAATTACGACTGCTCGGCCCTTCGCCGGGCAGGAGCACCCGACATCTCGCTTCCTCGAACTCGAGTTCCCCATGAACTGTCGTTCTCTCGTCTCCCTGCTCACCGGAGCGCTGCTCCTGTTGAGCGCTTGTGATGGCGAGCCGCTCGACGCACCCTCCCCTTCGCCCGGCAGTCAGATTCGGGCGTTGGTGGATGGGACGCTCGTCAATGGCCAGCCCCTCACCTTCCTCGCGGCTCCGACTGGAGCCCAGCGCCTCTACACCCTGGACGTTCCCGCGAACCAGAACGCGGTGACCTTCACCACGACGGGCGGTCCCGGGAACGCGGACATGCTCGTCTCCTTCGGAGCCACTCCCACTTCCGCCAATGCCCTGTGCGCCTCGGCGCAAACCGGCAGCGCGGAGACCTGCACCGTCTCCGGGCGCTCGACCGCGGGCACCTGGTACGTGCTGCTCTCCGCCACGAGCGCCTTCTCCAACGTGACGCTCACGGGGAGCTACCAGGCCGGGGCGACGGACAGCACACCTACCCAGGTGCTCACGAGGGGCCAGGCGGTGATTGACCTCGCCGGTGCCGTGGGCAGCTGGCGGACGTACTCCCTGGTGGTCCCCGCCGAGCAGGCCCGCCTGGACGTGCAGGTGTCCGGCGGCACCGGGGATGCGGACCTCTACCTGCGGCAAGGCAGTGCCCCCACCCTCACGGCGTACGACTGTCGCCCCCGCACGGTCGGCAATGAGGAGAACTGCTCGGTGAACGCGCCCCAGGCAGGCACCTGGTACATCCTGCTTCGTGGCTACACGGTGTTCAGCGGCGCGAAGCTGGTGGCTACCACCACGCCCGTGCAGACGCCGCTCGTGAATGGGCAGCCCGTCACGGCGCTCTCGGGTGCCTCGAGCTCGCTGCGCTACTTCACCCTGGACGTTCCCGCGGGGCAGAGCCTCCTCAAGGTGACCCTGGCGGGCGGAACGGGCGACGCGGACCTCTATGTGAAGCAAGCGGCGCTGCCCACGACGAGCAGCTACGACTGCCGCTCCATGGCCGGCGGAAGCACCGAGACGTGCTCGGTGACGAGCCCCCTGGCGGGCACCTGGCACATCATGGTGCGTGGCTACTCCGCGTTCAGCGGCGTCACCCTGCTCGCGTCAACCGTGAGCGACGGCGCCACCGGCATCCCGCTCGTCAATGGCCAGCCCGTCGCGAATCTCGCCAGCGACAATGGCAGTCCGTCCCTCTTCCGGTTGGACGTGCCCGCCGACGTCGCGCAGGTCCGCTTCGAGGTGCCCTCCGGCACGACGGGCGACTACGAAATGTATGTGAAGCGCGGGGGCGAGCCGACGACGAGCAGCTACGACTGCAAGCAGGGCAGCACCCATGGTGGCGCGGCCTCCTGCGTCTTCAGCCAGCCCCAGGCGGGCGCCTGGTACGTCCTGCTCAAGGCCGCCGCCCCGGAGAATGTCTACCGCGGCCTGTCGCTGGTGGGGACCAGTTCGGGCGTGGTCCGCAACAGGGTGCTGACCAACGGCCAGCCCGTGACGGATGTCTCCGCGACGCTCAACGACTTCCTCTATTACACGCTGGAGGTGCCGGCGGGGCAGCGCCGGCTGGCCGTGTGGGGGGATGGCGGCACGGGCCGGGGCTGGCTCCATGCGCGGTACGGCAGCAGGCCCACGGAAGCGACCTACACGTGCAAGACGCTCACCCCCAACGCCTGTTTCATCGAGAACCCCCAGGCAGGGACGTGGCACTTCCTGGTGAGAGCCTACGAGCCGCTCTCGGGGCTCACGCTGACGGCCGGCTATTCAGCGTCCATCCCTCCGGTGACAGCGCTCGAGAATGGCCAGGCCTCGGCGGCGTTCTCGGGCACGCCGCTGGACGTGAGGACCTTCACCCTCCAGGTGCCGCCAGTCCAGGGCCGGCTCACGTTCAACCTGAGCGACGCCGGCAGCGGCGCGATTCTCTACGCGAAGCACGGAAGCGAGCCGACGCGCCAGGACTACGACTGTGCCGTCACCTGCAAGGTGGACCGCCCCACGGCCGGGACCTGGTACGTGAAGGTCTTCGCGAGCCGGCCCTACTCTGGCGTGACGCTCACGGGTGGCTACACGGCGCCCACGCCGCTGACCAACTTCGACTCCGAGACAGTCGTTCCCGAGGACTCCCCGTCGCGCTCCGTGCACTACTACCGCTTCGAGGTTCCGCCCGGGAGGACCGGGTTGAGCTTCGTGGCGTCGGGCCTGGTCCAGTTCGACCTGGACCTCTACGTCAAGCGGGGCGCCCTGCCGTCACGGACGGACCATGACTGCGCTTCCGCCACGGTGAACACGGCCTACGAGCGCTGCGACTTCTTCGACCCGCAGGAGGGGACCTGGTTCGTCCGCGTGGAGAGCACCCATGTCTACAACCAGCCGACCTGGCACAACACCGTCGTCGCCTCGCACTCGGAGACCGGACCGGTCTCCACCATCACCGACAATGCCCCGGTGCGTGTCCACGGGGACCGGAACAGCTTCCAGACCTGGCAGCTCCAGGTGCCCGCGGGGCAGCCCTACCTCCTCGCGGAGGTGCTCGACAGCATGAAGTACACCTGGGCGGGCGGTGAGCTCTGGCTTCAGCACGAGGCCGCCCCGACCCTCTTCTCCTTCAAGTGCATCGCGCGGGAGTCCTGTCTCATTCCCGAGCCCGCGGCCGGCACCTGGTTCATCACCCTCCGCGGCGCTGGCTCATTCGACGGTGCGCTACGGGTCACCACGATGAGCCGGGACCGGCGGCAGCTGACGAGCGGCATCTGGGAGAACCCTCTCAACGGCGAGCCGGATTCGATGACCCTCTACACGCTGGAGGTGCCCGCCGGTGCCAGCGACCTGAGCTTCCGGCTGATGGCCCAGGCCACGAATGGCAGATTCGCGAGCCTCTTCGTGCGCCAGGGGACGCCTCCCAACGAATACCAGTACGACTGCAAGGTGCTGAACGGGGTTGGGAAGGAAGGCAACTGTGACTTCGTCCAGCCCCGGGCGGGCACCTGGTACGTGGGCGTGCGAGACGCCCAGGGAGGCTCCCTCGCCAGGGTGCGAGGGACCTACGCCATGACTCCGGGCGAGGGCATCCCCGAGCTCACGCCCTTCGTCGCGCGCTCCGGCCTCTCGGGCGCGGAGGGCTCCGTGCAGCACTGGAAGATGGAGGTGCCAGCGGGGCAGCGCATGCTGTGGTTCGCGACACGAGCGGGCCTGGGAGACGCGACGCTTCGGGTGAAGGTAGACGGCAGGCCCGTCGCTGGAGCGAGCCTGGACTGCGTCACCCAGTCCACGGATGAAGGCCGGCTGTGCTTCATCCCCAATCCGAGGGCGGGAACCTGGTTCGTGTCACTCGTCGGCGGAGCAGACTACAAGTACCGCTCACTGACCGGCGCCTATGTGAACGCGAACACGGTGGCGTCTCTCACGAATGGCGTGCCCATTCCCAGCCTGTGGGTCGGCAACGAGCTGCCGCAGTACTTCAAGCTGGAGGTGCCTCCTGGCGAGGCCCTGCTGACGTTCGACGTGGACTTCCTCGCGCAGGAGAAAGGGGCCCTCCAGGTCCACATCTCCCGGGATGCGCTCCCCACCACGGCAGGTACGCCCTGCGCGGAGCCCTCGGCCGGTGTCGTGCGTTGCCGGGTGCTCTCGCCCGAAGCGGGGACGTGGTACGCCCGGGTGATGTCCACCCGCTCCGGCACCAACGGGTGGGTTGGGGGTGTCCGGCTGGTCGGCTTCCACGCCCCCCAGGTGGACGACGTCCCCCTGCTCCTCAACGGCAGTCCGACCCGCGGGCTCTCCGGCTCGGCGACCCAGACGCGAGTCTTCAAGCTCATGGCTCCGGAGGGTGCCAGGGAGCTCGTCGTGATGCTGGGGAGCGAGGTCTCACCCGCCAGAGGCGTGGTTTCCGTCGCGTTCCGGAAGGGCAGCCCTCCAACGGCCACGGAGTGGGACTGCGCCAGCGCGCCAGGCAATGGCGCGTACTGCCAGAGGGACACGCCCGCCGCGGGCCTCTGGTACGTGAGCGTGACGCCCTCCTCCTACTACAGCGACATCTACCTGGTGGCGCTCGCCCGGTAGCCCTCGGCGCCACTTCATCCCGGCCGCGCTCCGAGGCTCCGGACCTCGGAGCGCGGCCACACTCCGGGCGTGAGCCTCGGGCAGGTCTACCTGCCCAGGCAGGACAGGCTGGCCGCCGCGCTCACCAGCGCAGGTGGAAGAGGCCCACCCGGCCGCCCTCGGAGACCTGTACCGGCTCGACGGTGCCCTGCTCCCGGGTGAGCTCGAAGGCGAACTGGAAGATGCCTTCCCACGCGACGAAGACGAGGCGCGGCGCGGGCTCCACGAGGCGCACCACCAGCTCCCCGGAGCGCGGAGAGCGCGCGGTGTAGCTGTACTCGGTGCCGTGCTCGTACATGCCACCGATGGAGCCGAAGCGGCTGAAGATGGTTGCCGGGGAGGCGCCAATCAGGGCCAGCAGCGTCTCGGTGAACTGGCGGACCATGGGCCCATAGCCGTCCCGGGTCACCTCCAGGCTGAACCGGCGGACGGCGTCCTCGCCGCCGTCCATCGCCACCGCCGCGTAGATGTCGTCCAACACCGAGCGAGGCACCCACGACGTGCGCAGGATGAGCTTGTCGAAGTAGACGGCTGTCTCGGGACTCACCCGCTGGCGCATGGTGGCGCGCACGCCCGTCTTATCGAAGTGCTTCAGGTAGTTGATGATCGAGGTTCCGCTCACCTCGTGCCGGACGGAAGGGACTTTCTCCTGGGGCGTCTGGGAAGGGGCGCTACTCGGGTTCATGTGTGTGATCCCTCGCGGCCGTGCCCGCGCCGTCCATGGAACGGCACTCCAGGTTTATGCCGTGATTATGGAATCATCCGATTTCACTAAACCGCGACAGAAGATACTGCCAGTGAAGTCGAATCACTCCGACAGTTCTGGCCGTCCGCCTCAAGGCACGAGGCAGGAGCGCTGGTGCGCGTCGAGCTGACGGCCCCACCGCTCGACGAAGGCTCGCTGCAGCGTGCGTCCGGAAGCGAAGCAGAAATAGGCCTCGCGGCTGAGATAGGAGAAGGTCATCGAGTAGCGGTCCACCGTGGTCGGCGGGGAGGCCCGGTGCAGGCAGCGCGCGGTGTCGCAGAACACCGCCGTGAGCCGGGGGCCGACGAAGGTCCGCTGCTCCGCGGCCGGCACCACCCGCTCCAGCGCCTCGGGCGTGCAGGTGCTGCCCCAGGCGTAGCGCAGGCGCTTCTTCGCCTCGGCGCTCTGGCGGGCGTCGATGGCCGCGAAGGGCCCCGACCCGGCATCCACGTCGCTCAGGTAGACGATGAGCTTCAGCATCCGCTCGTCTTCCGGGTCCGCGTGCCACAGCCGCGTCCCCTCGCTCAGCCCGTTGGCGAACTCGCGCTTGATGTTGACGCCGAGGTAGTCCACCGGCAGCCCCAGGTAGCGCTCCGCGAGGTCCAGGAGCGGCCGCGACAGGCCAAAGAGGAACGGCTCGGCCTGGCCCAGGAGCTCCGCGTCGGAGGTGAGCTCGAAGGTCCGCCCCGGGACGGCGGGCCGCTGGCGCAGCTTCTCCACGTGCCCCTCCACGGCGCGCAGCGTCTCGTCGAGGGGCAGCCCCAGCGCGTCCAGCGGGAGCTGGGCAAGCCCGGTCTCGCTCAGCTGCTGGTAGACGGTCCGGAGCGGCCCGTCCAGCCACGGCAGCCTCTCCACGTGGTTGGCCCGCGCCAGGCGGTGCCCCAGCTGGAGGAACTCCTCGACGTAGGAGACCCGGCGCAACCTGCGCTCCACTGCCTGCCGCACGCGAGTACGCAGATTGTCATGAAACTCATAGGGCATGGCGGCGGCACGTTTGGCACGGAGCGAACAGTGGGCAAGTGTTGGCCGCGCTTGATTCCGTGCTCGTGAACAATCAGGCGCGAGGCCCGGCAACCGGGTGAGGTTGCCGGGCTGAGGAGCCTTCGCGCCGTCCGGAGTGCTACCGGACGATGTTCACCGCGGTGTCATCGAGGAAGAAGCTCGTCTTCAGCGACGAGTCCTCCGTGCCGTTGAAGTAGATGCGGACCGTCTGGCCCTTGTACGCGGCCAGGTCGAACGTGCGCTGCACGTAGGCGGTGCCCTTGTCCAGGTTGCTGTAGGTGGCCAGCGTCGCCAGCACCGTGCCCGCGCTGTTGCGGACCTGGATGGCCAGCCTGTCGTAGACCGTCGTGGTCGTCGTCTCAGACGTGGTGATGAGCGCCCAGAAGCTGAGCGTGGCGCTGCACGCCGTGGCGGGGATGGTGATGTCCTGCCAGGCGAACTCGGTGCGCGTGGTGCCGTAGCCGTTGAGCCAGGCCTTGTACGTGCCCGTGCGCGGCGCGCTGCCAGACGTGGTGTTGTCGATGACGCCCGACGAGGTGGTCCACCCCGTGTTGCCGCTCTCGAAGCCCGCGTTGGCCAGGAGCTGCTCGGAGATGGAGCAGCTGCCCGTGCCGTTGTTCACCGTCACGGACACCGTGGCCGACGTGCCCACGTTGTTCGCCGCGTCATACGCCTTCGTGGTCAGCGCGTAGGTGCCATTGGCCACCGTCGTCGTGTTCCACGAGAAGGCATACGGAGCGGCCGTCGCCGTGCCCAGCAGCGCGGTGCCCGCGTAGAACTCCACGCGAGACACCCCCACGTTGTCAGCGGCGCTGGCGGACAGGGTCGCGGTGCCACTCAGCGTGGCGCCGCCCGCGGGCGAGGTGATGGACGTCGTGGGCGGCGTAGTGTCACTGCCGCCACCGGTGATGAAGCTCGTGTACAGCAGCCTGTTGGGCGAGCCGGTCCCCGGGCTGGTCACCTTGTTCGGCGTGGCGTTGTTCACCAGCGCGTCGCGCACCTGCGCGGGCGTCGCGGTGGGGTTGGCGCTCAGGTAGAGCGCCGCGGCGCCGGCCACGTGCGGCGAGGACATGGACGTGCCGCTCATCGAGGTGCTCGACGTGTTGCCGGAGTTCGACGACGAGGTGATGCTCGAGCCCGGCGCGAAGATGTCCACGCACGTCCCGTAGTTGGAGAACGACGAGCGCGAATCGGAGCTGGTGGTGGAGCCCACGGTGATGGCGCTGGGCGCGCGGGCCGGCGAGTAGTCGCAGGCGTTGTCGCTCTCGTTGCCGGCGGAGACCACCGTCGTGACGCCCGCGGCAATCAGCCGCTCCGTCGCATCGTCGATGGCCGGAATGGCGACGTCGCCCAGGCTCATGTTGGCGACGGCGGGCTTGATGTGGTTGGCGGCCACCCAGTCCATGCCGCCGATGACCTGCGCGTCGCTTCCATAGCCCGTGCAGTCGAGCACCCGCACCCCGTGGAGGGTGACCTTCTTCGCCACGCCCCACGTCGTGCCGCCCACCGTGCCCGCCACGTGCGTGCCGTGGCCATGGCAGTCCGTGGGGTCGCTGTCGTTGTCGATGAAGTCGTAGCCGTTGCCGATGCGACCGGTGAACTCGGTGTGGCCCAGCCGGATGCCGCTGTCGAGGATGTACGCATGCGCGCCGGTGCCGTCGACGTTGTAGGTATAGGTGCTGTTGCGCGGCAGGTCCCGCTGGTCGATGCGGTCGATGCCCCACGTCGCGTTGGTCTGCGTCGCCGACACGCGGAGCAGGCCGTTCTCCTGCACGTACGCCACGCGCGGGTCGGTCAGGAGGCCACGCACCTCCACCTCGCTCATGTTCGCCAGGAAGCCGTGGATGGTGTGCTCATACGTCCGCAGCACCTTGCCACCGTTGAGGGACACCAGCTCCCGGGCGATGTTCGCCGCCCCCTGCTGCCGGACCTCCTGCGTGGAGTCGCGCAGGACGACGATGTACTCGTTGGGGACGGCCCGGGCGCGGCGAATCATCTGCGCCGACTGACCGAGCTGCTCGCTGTCGGACTCCTGCGCCTCTGGCAGCGGGCCGCATGCCGCGGCCAGCAGGGAGATGGCACTCACCGCCTGGGTCAGTTTCAGTTTCATTCGGCCTCTCGGGGACGTGCGGGCTCCGGATGAAGCCCTCGCACAGGCCGTGGAATTAGCTTTTCTTGATAAAACGGTCAACGCAGCTTTCACGGCTAAGCCAGTATCAGCTGCGTAGGTGTCAGGAGGGCTACCGCGCCAGCGGCACGGGAGTGGCTTCCACCTTCACCCGGAAGAGCTGGTAGGGCTTCTGCCGCTGGTCCGTCCCGCCGTGGAACTGCACCTGGCGGTGGAGCTGGTTGGCGGTGACGTAGAGGTAGCCGTCCGTGGAGAGGGCCAGGGTGTCGGGCCACCACAGCCGCGGGTCGGTGACGAGGGTGCTGTACTGGCCCGCGGCGTCGCGCACCTGGATGGCGTTGTGCTCCCAGTCAGTGAGGTAGACGCGGCCCTGGGCGTCCGACTCCAGGCCGTCCGAGGCGAACCGCCGCTCCTCCTGCTGGAGCGTCTTCAACACCTCGGCGTCCGGGAGCTTCTCGTCCGCGAGCGCGTCCACGCCGACGCTGTAGAGGGCGCGGCTGGAGAGCGGGCAGTAGAAGAGGCGCGACCCATCCGCGCTGAGGGCGATGCCGTCCGACTGGACGCGGAAGGGCTGGGGCTCCTGGCCCGGCCGGCGAATCATCAGCGGCTGGCCCTCCATGGGGGCCACGAAGTCTGGAGCCGCCTTGACGGACTCGTGGCCGTCGAGCTTGCGCCAGCTCCGGCCGCTGGCGAGGTCCACCACGATGAGCCCGCCGGCCCCCGAGTCGGTGATGAAGGCCAGCCCGTCCTGCCCGCGGCGCAGGTCGAAGCGCACGTCGTTGAGATAGGTGTTCTGACGGACCACCTCGGCCGGGAAGCGGATGACCTTGAAGACCTGATTCGTCGCCAGGTCGAAGCCCACCAGCTTCGGCCACTCCTGGCCCGCGATGGGGCCCAACCTCAGGCTTCCGGTGTCCAGCGCCCAGAGGCGGTTGCGCGGATCCACCACCACGCTCTGGACGGAGAGCAGCTTGTCCGGGCTGCCGGTCGGTGAGTCCGTGTGCAGCTCGGCGCTGGGGTATGGCACCTCCTTGCCGTCCCGGAGCTCCGCGACGGTGAACCGCACCGGGTCCCCCCAGCGCGGGTAGTTGACGAAGATGCGGCCCTCCCGCGAGACGGTGACGCCGGTGGGCATGGGCCCGTGAAAGGCATGCACCTCCTCCAGCGTCGCGGGCTTCACCGCGGGGGTGGCCTCACCCGGAGACTGCCCCGGCGTTTCCTGGTTCCTGCTGGTGCGGCACCCCGACAGGCCCAGCAGCAGCACGGCACAGCACGTCGACAGCTTGCGCATCTCGTCCTCCACGAAAGGGGCCTTGCGGCGTGCGGCCGTAGCTACACGCGACGAAGGGAACGGACACGGTGGATGCGCGAAGGGCGTCGCCTGGCGGACAGGCCCCCGCTGCGACGCGCCCCCCCGGTCTCGAGACCGACAACCCGGGGCCGGCCCGCGGCGGCGCGGCTCAGGGCCCCTGCTTCAGGTACTCGCGGATGCGGGCGGGGCGCGTGTGGATGAACTCGAGCGTGTCGCGCACGGCCTGGTCGAAGTCGCTGTTGGACGTCTCCTTGCGGGGATCCGCGTAGACCCCGTCGGCGAGCTGGCTCCGGGTGCGCTGGACGCGGGCCTCCAGCCCGGCCTCCTCGAAGACCCGGGTCACCTCCTCCAGGCGCGCCGCGAAGGCGGCCTGGCAGTCCGCTTCCTCCAGGCAGCGCTTTGCCAGCAGCCCTGACACCGCCCACGGACTGCGCAGCCCCGAGCGCGAGCCCTCGCGGTGGCCGAAGGTCTGGTCAATCCCTCCCGGCAGCAGCGTCCAGCGCCCCGTCGCGGGGTCCTGATACACGCGGTAGTTGTTGATGTTCTCGAACAGGTATCCATCCCAGTGCGACAGGAGGCTGTCGGCCGCCCACGTCGTGAGGAACCTGTCGTAGTCGAAGAACGCCTTCACCTCGGGATAGAAGCCTCCCCTGGGCAGCGCGTGGAGGCGCTGCGTGAGCTCGCGCAGCGGCGCGAAGGCGTCGGCCTCCCCACCTCCAGGCTCTCCACAGTCCCCGCCATCCAGCTTGCGCTCGAGGCAGAAGCCCTGGGCGCTCTCTCCCGCCGCGGGGACGTTCCCGGGCAGCAGGTCACACCAGTAGGAGCCCTCGTAGAGCACGCCGTCCTTGTCCTCGAACCAGCGCCAGAGGAAGCGCCGGTCGTACGTCTCGACATGGGTGTAGAGGCCCCAGGGCTTGCCGTTGACGAACAGCTTCACCGTGGCCGAGCGGGGCGCCGGTACTCCCAGCGCGCGGTAGAGCGGATAGCCCAGGCGCTCGTTCATGAAGCTCGGGTCCTGGATGTTGCTGTTGAACGTGAGCTTCTTGCGGCCGAGCAGCTCCCTCGAGGCCGGGCAGACGGCAACCTCCGGGTCATCCCACTCCAGGTCCACCTTGAAGGAGGCCTTGCCCTCGAGCGTCCGGGCCGAGCCGCAGCCGCCCTTCACCTGGAGGCCCACCCCTTCGAAGACCTGGTCCCGGAAGCGGAGCGTGGCCCGGTAGGACTGGCGATCATGCGGCACACAGTCGGGCGGGACGGCCTCCGCGTTGATGGCGTCCCAGGACTCAGGGGGGATTTCGAGGTGGAACTCGAGGAGCTTCGTCTCGTCGAACAGCTCCCCGGAGGCATCGTCGGTCCGGAAGAAGCGCGGCTCGCTCCACTCGCCCCAGATGTCGTTGCACCCGGACCGCACGAGGCCATGACGCACCCGCACCGCGTACCGCTTGCGCTCGTCGAGCCGGGCCCCCGCGACGTCGAAGCGCCCATCCGCCAGACGCACCTCGCCCAGCTTCCCCGGCTCATCCACCGCGGCGGACCAGACGCGTGTGCCCAGCCCGCCCTTGCTCTTCACCGACCAGAGCTCGAATTCGGCGCGGGCCGAGGCCTTCCCCACCGCGCCCGGGGCGCTCGTCGTCCGCATGACGAGCGCCTCGATGGGGGTCAGCGCATCGGCGGTGGGGCTGTCGAGCTGGGGCCCAGGAGGCGCGGCGAGTGCCGGGCAGGGCTCCTCGGGCGTGCCCGGCCCGGTGGGCTGCGAGGGCGGCGGCGGAGGCGGACCCGGCTCGACCGGGGGCGGCGGCGTGTCGACGGGCCCCGGCTCCTCGGGTGACTGCGGTGAACACGCGACGAGCACCGCGATGACGACCGCCCACGCCCCTGCCCCTCTGGAATTCACGGGCGGAAGGTGGGTCGCCCCTCCCCCCAGGGCAATGCGGGAGGAGCGAGGGAGGAGGCGAGCCCCGGGCCGCTCGCGAAGAATTGTTCAGTATCGCAGTGCCTGGCGTGGACATGAGTCCGGGCATGACCGCGCCCATTGGCTACCGCGGACCGTCGCCACGGGTTAGACCAGGGCCGCATCCCCACCCCGGAGCCCCTCCATGGCGATTTCCATGTCCTCGGCCAGCGTGCCGATTTTCGTGACGATGCTCGGCAACCTCTCGAAGTGCCTCGGCAAGGCCCGGGCGCACGCGGAGACGAAGAAGTTCGACCCCAACGTGCTGGTGACGGCGCGGCTCGCGCCCGACATGCTGCCCTTCAAGAACCAGGTGCAGATTGCCTGTGACACGGCCAAGTTCTGCGCGGCGCGCCTCGCCGGGGTGGACGCGCCCGCCTTCGAGGACACCGAGGCGTCGCTGCCCGAGCTCGAGGAGCGCATCGCGAAGACCCTGGCCTTCCTGGAGTCGGTGCCCCACGCCAAGCTGGACGGCACCGAGGAGAAGCAGATCAGCGTCCCGAGGCGCGGGAAGGACCCGATGCTCTTCACTGGCGAGCAGTACCTGAAGCACTTCGCCCTGCCGAACTTCTTCTTCCACGTGACGACCGCGTACGCGCTGCTGCGCCACAACGGCGTGGACCTGGGCAAGGCGGACTTCCTCGGCGGGCGGTGAGCCGCCACCGAGGGACGCGCGCCCCGGCTATGCGGCAAGGGCGTACACCGGCCCCACACTGCGGGTACGCGCCGCCGACGCCGACCGGGCCCGTGTCACCCTGCTGAGCGAGGCTGGGAAAGAACCGGCGTCCTGAACGTTGAATGGACACCGGAGAACGCTGAAACTGGAGCGGGGCAGGCGAACGACCCTGCCTTGACCCCTTTTCCAGGGATGTGAGCAGAATGCCCCCACTCCCAGGAGTCGAACACCATGGCGGATGAGCGCGAAGATACGACGATCTACAAGGTCGTCGTGAACCACGAAGAGCAGTACTCCATCTGGCCGGCGGACCGCGAGAACGCGCTCGGCTGGAAGGACGCGGGCAAGCAGGGCCCCAAGGCCGAGTGCCTCGAGTACATCAAGCAGGTCTGGACGGACATGCGTCCGCTGAGCCTGCGCAAGAAGATGGAAGAGCAGTCGCAGCTGAAGAACTGAGGTCCCGGCTCCACGCCCCCCAGAGGCCCCGGCTGCTGGCCAGGGTCCGGGGGGCGTGTCTCCGAGCCGTCCCGCGAGGCGGGTCCGGTCACTCCATGTGAATCACCTTGAACTCCCTCTCCCCGCGAGCGAGGAGAGGGTGGGCCGGCCTCTGGCTAGAGGTCGGGCGGTGGGCGGACGCCCAGGTGGCACGCACGCAACGCCAACTGCGTGCGGTTTTCGGCCCCCAGCTTCCTGTAGAGCTGGGTGACGTGCGACTTGACGGTGCGCTCGGCAATCTGCAGGTGCGCGGCGATCTTCAGGTTGTCCGCGCCTCCCGCCACGTACGCGAGCACTTCCCGCTCGCGCTGCGTGAGCGCCAACAGCACGCTCGCCGTGGGCGACGTCACCGGTGGGTGCTCGAAGTCGTTCCTCAGCAACTGCACCGGGAACAACCGCTCGCCCCGCACCAGCGACTGGATGGCGGACGCCACGGCGGTGGTGCCGAGGCCTGCCCTGAAGAGGTAGCCGGAGGCGCCCTCGTCGAAGCATTGCGAGATGATTTCCGGCGCGCTCACCGCGGAGAGCAACAGCATCCTCACCTCGAGCCGACGCTTGCGCGCCTCTCTCAGGAGGTTGATGCCCTCCGTGACGGAGCAGCCGACAGCCGCCTCGCTGTCACCTTCCACGTCCATCACCGCCACCTGCGGCGGATCAGTGCCCAGACCATCGAGGAAGAGCCGCACATCCCTCGTCACCGAGGAGATCTGCACGCCTTCCCCGCGGAGACCCTCAGCAAGGCCCTGCCAGGCCGCCCACGGTCCCTCGAGAATAGATACACGAATCGCTGCTTGATTGGTTGCCATGCGAAGGCCCCCCAGCCGCCATGGCGAAAACTTCTGGGACTACCTGTTGACCACAGCCGACTCCGATACTCCGGGTCAGCGGGCTGAACTGCATCGAGCTGGAACGGGCAAGTCCGCTGAACCACTTCGGGGTCGGCCTACCGATGTAAGACTCGACTCCTGACTGCTTTCGACTTTCGACTACGACTGACGTCCTTTGGGGCCGCACCTCCATACGGCCCACTTCTGGTTCGGCAGAACGAAACCCTATCACCGGGAAAGCGCAGACGCGAACCAGCCCCGGCGGGAGTGTCAATTGTGCATGAATCAGAGCGCGATCCAGGGGGTTCAGACGTCGGTTCGTCATCGCTGTCACGAGGAAGACAGGGTGAGCCGTCCACAATCCGATAACGCCGCCCTTGAGTACACCCGGCGCTGTCCGGCGCGTGACACGCACACGGGCCACGAAATCCTCGCAAATCCAGCTGAGACGGCCGCCAGACAGGCCGCCGTGGCCCGGGCGGCGGCGTGTATGCTGGGGTGACCGTATGAGCACCGCTACCACTCCGCACCTCGACGTCGCCACGCCCGAGCGCGTGGCCCTCACGCTGCCCGTGGCCGGCATCGGCTACCGGTGCCTCGCGTGGCTCGTGGACGCGGCCCTGCTGTTCTTCTTCTGGATTGTGGCCTACTTCGTCTTCACGCTGCTGGTGTCCGACGTGCTGGGCGTGCTCAGGGAGCTGTCGGGGCTGGCGCAGACGCTGCTCGTGGTGGGGCTGTTCGCCACCCAGTGGCTGTACTGGACGCTGGCCGAGGTCTTCTTCCATGGACAGACAGCCGGCAAGCGGCTGCTGGGCATCCGCGTGGTGCGCATGGATGGCTCACCGGTGGGCCTGTACGAGAGCGCGGTGCGCAACCTCTGCCGCGCGGTGGACTTCCTGCCCGCCGCGTACGCCACCGGCTGCATCTCCATGCTGCTGTCGCGCCAGCACCGGCGGCTGGGCGACCTGCTGGCGGGCACGCTGCTGGTGCGCGAGGAGCGCATCGACCTGGACAAGTACACCGCGGCGCCGGCTTCCGGCGTCATGGGCAGCAGCGCGGTGCCGGCGGGCGCGTCCACCCGGGCGCTGACGCCCGAGGAGGTGGAGCTGGTGCTGGCCTTCCTGACGCGCGCGCCCGGCCTGGCGCCGGAGGTGCGGCAGCGGCTGGGAGCGCGGCTGGTGGACCGGGTGGGAGGCCTGTCCGGGGAGGCGCGCGCCACGGTGCTCGCCACGCCGGAGCGCACCGAGTCCTTCCTGCGCGAGCGCGCCCGGGCCGGGGTCTGACATGGCCACGCCCCTGCCCGCCTTCGTCTCCCGGCGCCGCGCGGACTGGGACGCGCTCCAGGGCCTGCTGGGGCGCCAGCGTGCCGGCGCGCTGAAGCTGGAGGAGCTGCGCACGCTGGACACGCTGTATCGCCGCGCCTCCGCGGACCTGGCGCATACCCAGACATTCTATCCGGGCACGGACGCGCACCGCTTCCTCAACCAGCTGTGCGGCCAGGCCTACGCCGCCATCTACCAGCCCCCGCGCGAGCGCTGGCCCGCGGTGCGAGCCTTCTTCCGGCGCGAGTTCCCCCTCACCCTGCGCCGCGAGCTGCGCTTCGTGGGCGCCAGCGCCGCGCTGTTCTGCCTGGGGCTGCTGCTGGGCGCGGCGGTGGTGCTGTGGGAGCCGAGGGGCGCGGAGCTGCTGGTGCCGGAGGGCGTGCGTCAGTACGTGGCCCAGGGCCGCATGTGGACGGACGACATCCTCTCGGTGGCGCCGCCCAACTCGGTGGCGTCCAGCATCGCCACCAACAACCTCACCGTCACCATCGCCACGTTCGCCCTGGGCATGCTGTTCGGCCTGGGCACGCTGTACATGCTGGTGAACAACGGCGTGCACATCGGCGCGGTGACCGCGCACTGCGTGCGCGAGGGCATGGGGCCGGGCCTCTTCGACTTCACCGCCGCACACGGCCCGGTGGAGCTGTCCATCATCGTCATCGCCGGGGGCGCGGGCCTCATGGTGGGCCAGGCGCTCATCGACCCGGGAGAGCTGCCCCGGGGGCAGGCGCTGGCGCTGCGGGGCCGCGAGGCGGTGAAGCTGGTGCTCGGCTGCGCGCCCTTCCTCGCCCTCATCGGCGTGGTGGAGGGCTACGTCTCCCCGGGAAGCCTCTTCCCCACCTGGGTGAAGGCGGGGCTGGGGCTGTCGCTGGGGGCCGTCTTCTGGCTCTACCTGCTGCGGGCCGGCAGGACGGACGCAGCGCTCACCGGGGCGCTGCCCGCGGACAGCGCCTCCTGACGCTTGCGCTGCCGGTGACGGAGGATGCGCTCGTAGGCCGCGTTCAGCTCGCGCATCTTCTCCGCCGAGCCGCCGCGGTCCGGGTGCCGCTCCATCGCCAGCTCGTGGTAGCGCGCGCGGACCGTCTCCGCCGAGTCCAGCGGCGACACGCCCAGCAGCCGGTACGGGTCCTGGTCCTCCAGCGCGGACAGCCAGCGGTCCAGCCGGTCCTTCACCTCGATGAAGGCCTCGTCCTGCGCCGCCGTGTCCTTCACCGGGTGCGTGCGCACCTTCGCGTCCGCACGGAAGACCTCCGAGTACGTGCTGGACACCCAGCGATGGCACCCGGAGCACCGGAAGTACTTCACCCGATGGCCCGCCTGCAGCGTCATCCGGATGCCGCAGTGGGTGCACTCGACATCCACGTTCTCCAGCGTCTGCCAGTTCGCGACCGCCGCGCTCATCAGCCCTTGCTCCCTCTTGCAACACGCCTGTAGCGCCGCCAAGGTCCCACGATCGGAGATCGCGTCAAGATTTTCTCTGACCCACCCCCTGCCCGGTGCCGCCGGGGACCTCCCGGCCGGGGGATTTCGGGGTAGAACGAGGCCCATGCGTCCCCTGCTCCTCCCTGGACTGCTGCTCGCCGGCGTCGTGCACGCCCAGGCTCCGGCCGCTCCGGCCCGCCCCGCTCCCCGGCCCGGCCCGGCCCGCAAGCAGCCCGCCCGCGCCACCCCGGCCCCCGCGCCCACTCAGGAGTCGGCGGCGGCCCCCACCGCGCCGCCCCTGCCCACCGGGGCCCCGGGCACCGCGGAGGCCCCCGGCGCCGCCGGCGAGGACACCGCCCTGCTGCGCGCCCTGCTGTGGGCCGTGAAGCCGGCGCCGGAGGAGATTCGCGCCATCGCCATCGAGGACGTGGGGCTGCTGGGCGACGCGCGCGCCCTGGACATGCTGGCCGCGCTCATGTGGGACCCCAACCCGCGCATCCAGCAGGCCGCCCTGCGCGCGGTGGCGCTCTTCCAGCACCCGCGCGCGGAGGAGATTCTCGGCAACGTCGTGCGCCACCCGCGCATGCCGGACGCGCTGAAGATTCAAGCGCTCAACGGCCTCATCTTCCAGCGCACCGCCACCGCGCAGCGCACCGTGCGGGACGCGGCCACGGACTCGCGCCTCACCGCCGGGGTGCAGAATGCCGCGCGCACCGTCGCCACGCAGTGGGAGCCCACGCCCGCGCCCCGCTGACGGGCCCGTGACGCCTGCCCGCCTGCCCTCCCGCCGGGCAGGCGCGTGTGCACCACCCGACGCCGCGGGGCCCCGGTCCTCCCGGGTGGTTTCCTGGAGAAGTCACTGCCCTGCGGTAGACTGCGGGGCCATGAAGATCACCCCGCTCGACATCCGGCAGAAGCGGTTCGAAACGGCCCTGCGCGGCTTCTCCCGCCGCGAGGTGGAGGCCCACCTCGAGCTGATCGCCACCGAGTTCGAGGAAGTGGTCCGGGAGAACATCGCGCTCAAGGAGGAGCTGAAGCGCACGCAGCTCAAGCTCGAGCAGCACCAGGAGCGGGAGCGCACCCTCCAGGAGACGATGGTCACCGCCCAGCGCATCAGCGAGGACCTCAAGTCCGCCGCCAAGAAGGAGGCGGAGATCATCATCGCGGACGCCGAGCACCAGGCGGAGAAGATCGTCCACGGCGCCCACCAGCGGCTGGTGCAGGTGGTGGAGGACATCAACGAGCTGAAGCGCCAGCGCACCCAGTTCGAGTCCCAGGTGCGCTCGGTGCTGGACGCGCACCAGAAGCTGCTGGAGACGTTCAAGGGCCCGTCCTTCGCGGACCGCGACTACGCGCGCGTCGAGGACAACGTGGCCTACCTCTCCCAGAAGAAGGCCAACCTCGGCGAATAGCCCATGGCCGCGCCCTGGCTGAAGGCCACCCCCGAAGGCGTGGAGCTGGCCCTCCTCATCCAGCCGCGCGCCTCGCGCACCCGCGTGGTGGGAGAGCATGACGGCCTGCTGAAGCTCCAGCTCGCCGCGCCTCCCGTCGACGGCGAGGCCAATGCCGCCCTCCTGGAGTTCCTCGCGAAGCAGCTCGGCGTCCCCCGCCGGCAGGTGAGCCTCGCCGCCGGTGACGCATCGCGCCGCAAGCGCGTGACGGTGGTGGGGGTTGATGCGGCGCGGGTCGAGGCTGTTATGACTGGGGGAACGTGAGGCCGCCGCGCATGCGCCACCTGCTTGTCCTGCTCCCGTTGCTGCTGGCCGTCCCCCACGCCCGGGCCCAGGAGCCTGGGGGCGCGCATGGCTCCCATGCGCGTGAGCACGTGGTGAACGACGCCGCGCTGGTGCCCCACGGCCGCCCGCAGCGGGTGACGGGAGAGCTGACCACGAAGCGCTTCCGCATCCTCCACACCGCGGCGGCCACGGTGGCGGCGCGGGAGCTGGCGGGACAGATTGAGTCCGTCCGCGACGGCTTCGGGAGCATCCTCGGGCGCGACTGGCCGGGCATCACGGAGATCCGCCTGGGCGTGGGGCGCGAGGAGTTCGAGTCGCTGGCGCTGCCCGGAGGCAGGCCTCCCGGCTGGGCGGTGGCGCTGGCCTACCCCGCGCATCAAATCATCCTCCTGGACGCGCTGAGCCTCCACGCGCCGGACGGGCAGCAGACGCTCCGGCACGAGCTGGCGCACGTGGCGCTGGGGCAGCTGGCGAAGGAGTGGCCCCGCTGGTTCCAGGAGGGCGTCGCGCAGAACGTCACCGGCGAGCGCTACTCCCTCACCCACTACTCGGCCCTCTTCCGCGCGGTGACTCAGGAGCGCGTCTTCCACTTCGAGGACCTGCACGACGACTGGCCGGACCACCCGGCGGACGTGGAGATTGCCTACGCGCAGAGCGCCGCCTTCGTCGCGCACCTGTCCGCGAAGTTCGGTCCCCAGGCCATGGGCGAGCTGGTGGACGCCGTGGGCCGCGACGAGCCCTTCGAGCAGGCCTTCGGCAAGGCCTTCCACACCTCGCTGCTGGTGGAGGAGACGGACTGGCGCGGCGGGCTGGCCGCGCGCTACGGGTGGCTGCCGCTCACCACCAGCTCCGCGCTGCTGTGGCTGGCCGCGTCCGGCCTGTGCGTGGCGGCCTTCCTGCGCCGCCGCCACCAGAAGGCCGCGCGCCTGGCGGAGATGTCCGCGCAGGACGCCGCGGAGGATGCCGCGCTGCGCCTGCTGGCCGCCCAGACGCCGGTGCTCCCGGGCGTGCTCCCCGGCCCCCCGGCCCCCGCGCCCGAGCCGGCCTGGTCCGAGTGGTCCGGCAACGTGCCGCCCGGCGAGCCCGACTCCACGGAGCCCCTGGACGCCCACGAGGCCCAGGGCGCCGCCGAGACGCCCATCTCCCGGGAGGAGGAAGTCCCCCCGGACGTGTCGGATGAGCCGCGGGAGGAGGCCGCCCCGCGCGCCCGTCCTCCCAAGCCCACCCTGCACTGAGGCCGGCGCGTCCCCACCGGAACGCCCTGTCCTTCCGGACACCCCTACAGCCAGGGCCCTGAAGATTCTACCTGCTTGCAGCCTCTCTGCTTGCCCGGGGGTGCGCGCCAAGCGGTTGATTTCCCTCGGAATGGGTGCCCCCGAGCCGTTGGCAGACGCCTTGCTATGGCCTCTGCTCGCGATGCGGAAGGCACTGGACATGAACGAGCGGGGACGTAAGGCGGGAGTGCTGGCTCGGTTCTTCCGCCAGCAGCCGGACCGCATCGCGGCGCTGTGGCGCCGGATGAGGCTGGCCACGACGGAGGGCAAGGCCTCGCCGGCGATGCTCGGCCAGCTGGACGCGCTGGTGGAGCCGTTCATCCGCGAGGTGGGCCGGACGCTGGAGGGCGAGGAGACGAGCCCCTGGAGCCGCACGCGGGCGGTGCTGCGCCTGTCGCCGGAGCGCGGCGCGCGCGCCCTCTATGACGAATTCGCGGCGCTTCGGCGCTGCCTGGTGGATGCCGCGGAGGTGTTGGGCGGCGGGGATTGGGAGCGCGAGCGCATCAATCGCGCGGTGGATGAAGCGGTCGACTCCGCGGTGGCACTGCTGCAGCGGCTGAAGAACACGCACGCGGATGGGCCGCGGGTGCCCTTCGGCGGGCTGGTGGTGGAGTACTTCGAGCGGCCGTCGAGGGTGAGGCGGGCAACGCCAGACGCGAAGGACGGACGTCCGGCGATGCACTGAGGGTTTGGGACGGGTTGGCCGACTCGTCCGGCTTGACGCTCCTCACAGGGAGGGTCCGAGGCCGGCGGGAGGAAGCGTGCCGTGGGTGGGGGCCCATTGGCGCGCTCATGGGGAGGCGTGCTCCTACTGGGGAGTGGTGAGCGCGCATCGCGAGCTGCTGGCAAGACGCGTGGATGGGGGTCCATGCGACTCGCCGGTCGGACGGGTTCGGCGCATTTGTCGTGGTTGGGGCAGTGGGGCAGCAGTGGGGAGCAGGGACGCGGGAGGGGCGCCTACGGGGGTGGGCGCTCCTCCCGCACTTGCTTTGCGGGCTAGTGCGCGTCCGACCAGCTGCGCCCGGCGCCCACGTCCACCTTGAGGGGCACCTTGAGGCTCGCCACCGAGGACATGCCCTTCATGGCCAGGGCCTTCACCCGCTCCACCTCGGCGTCGGGCGCCTCGAAGAGCAGTTCGTCGTGCACCTGGAGGAGCATCACGGTGCGCAGCCCCTCCTTCCGCAGCTCCGCGTCCACCGCGAGCATGGCCATCTTGATGAGGTCCGCGGCGGTGCCCTGAATCGGCATGTTGATGGCGGCGCGCTCGGCGGCCTGGGCCACGCCCCGGTTCTTGGAGAGCAGGTCCGGCATGTAGCGGCGGCGCCCGTAGAGCGTCTCCACGTAGCCCGTCTTCCGGGCCTTCTCCACCGTCTCCAGCAGGTAGTTCCGGATGCCCGCGTAGCGGATGAAGTAGCGCTCGATGATGTCGCGCGCCTCCTCCTGGGGGATGCCCAGCCGCGCCGCCAGGCCGTGGGGTGACAGGCCGTAGGCGATGCCGAAGTTCACCATCTTCGCCCGCCGGCGCTGCTCGCGGTCCACCTGCTCCGGGGGCACGCCAAAGACTTCCGCCGCGGTGCGGGTGTGGATGTCCTGGTCGTTGAGGAAGGCGTCGATGAGGACCGGGTCCTCCGCGATGTGGGCCAGCAGCCGCAGCTCCACCTGGCTGTAGTCCGCGGACACCAGCTGGTGCCCTTCCGCCGCCACGAAGGCCCGGCGGATTTCACGGCCCAGCTCGGTGCGCACGGGGATGTTCTGGAGGTTGGGGTCCGTGGAGGACAGGCGGCCGGTGGCGGTGGCGGCCTGGTGGTAGGTGGTGTGGATGCGCCCGTCCGCGGCCACCAGCGTGGGCAGCGTGTCCAGGTAGGTGCTCTTCAGCTTGGACAGGCTGCGGTACTCGATGATGGCGGCGGGCAGCGGGTGCTCCTCGGACAGCTTCTCCAGCACCTCCTGGTCCGCGGACGGGCCCGTCTTGCCCTTCTTGATGATGGGCAGCTTCAGGTCCGTGAAGAGCACCTCCACCAGCTGCGGGTTGGAGCCGATGTTGAACTCGCGGCCCGCGTGCTTGTAGACCTCCTTCACCTGCGCCTCGACGGCGGCGTCCACCTTCACGGAGATGCGGGCCAGCTCGACGGTGTCCAGCTTCACGCCCCGCTGCTCCATGCGCGCGAGGATGGGCAAGAGCGGCAGCTCCAGCTTCTGCGCCAGCTCCGCCAGCTGCACCGCCTCCAGCTCCTTCCACAGCTCGGGCGCCAGCCGCCGCGCCGCCTCCGCGCGGATGGCGAAGCCGGGGGCCAGCTCCTCCACCGTGTGGTCCGCCAGCGCCTTGTCCTTCTTGCCCCGCCTGCCCTCCGCCGCCGCTGGCAGCACGGGCAGCTCCGTCGCCAGCCGCTCGCGCGCCAGGTCCGCCAGCGCGTGCTCGCGCCGGGACGGGTTGAGCAGGTAGCTGAGCAGCTCCACGTCGTCGTGCGCGCCGCGCAGGGAGATGCCGTCGTTGGCCAGCACCAGGGTGAGGGCCTTCAGGTCGTGCCCGCCCTTCTTCACCGCCGCGTCCTCCAGCACGGCCTTGAAGGCCGCGGTGAAGACGTCCGGCTTCACCTGGGTGACGCCGAGCACGTCATGGCGCAGCGGCACGTAGTACGTGCTCGCGTCCGGCAGGGCCACGCCCAGGCCCACCAGCTTCGCGGCGAAGGGCAGCCCCTCGTACGCGGGCACCAGCGAGACGGAGCCCGCCGCGCGCACGGCGTCCGCCAGCGTCTTCAGCTCCGCCTCCGTGCCGGGCACCTGGTGCGAGGAGGCCAGCGGCGCGGGCTTCTCCTTCGGCTCCGCCTGCGGCAGCCCCTGCTGCGGCAGGTCCTTGAGGAGCGCGTAGAACTCCAGCTCGGTGAACAGCTCCCGGGCGCGCGCCGCGTCCACCTCCCGGCGGGCGAGGTCCGCCATCTTCACGTCCAGCGGCAGGTCCGTCTTGAACGTCACCAGCTGCTTGGCGCGCGTGAGGCTCTCGCGGTGGGCGCCGATGGCCTCGCGAATCTTCGGCTTCTTCACCTCGTCCAGCCGGGACAGCAGCGTCTCCACGTCGCCGAACTGCTGGATGAGCTCCGTGGCCGTCTTGGGGCCGATGCCGGGCACCTTGGGGACGTTGTCCACCGCGTCGCCGATGAGGGCCAGGTAGTCGCGCATCTGCCGGGGTTCGATGCCCAGCTTCGCCTTCACCTCGTCCGGCCCGGTGTGCGTGTCCTTCATCGGGTCGAACAGGCGCACGTCCGGCTCGACAATCTGGACGAAGTCCTTGTCGCCGGTGACGACGCGGACGCAGAAGCCCTCCGCCTTCGCCTTCACCGCCAGCGTGCCGATGACGTCGTCCGCCTCCCAGCCGGCCGCCTCGAGCAGGGGCAGGTTGAGCGCCTCCACCACCCGGCGGATGAGCGCGAACTGCGGCACCAAATCTTCCGGCGGGCCCTCGCGGTTGGCCTTGTAGTTGGGGTCTATCTTCTGCCGCTCCGTGCGGCTCTCCTTGTCGAAGGCGAGCGCCACGTGCGTGGGGGCCAGGTCTCTCAGGGCCTTGAGCACCATGCGGGTGAAGCCCAGCACGGCGTTGGTGGGCACGCCCTTGCTCGTGGTGAGGGGCGGAATCGCGTGGTAGGCGCGGAAGATGAAGCCGGACGCGTCGATGAGGACCAGGGTGGGCGCGGAGCGCGAGGGGCTGGTGTCGGCCATGCCCCCGTGCCTAGCGCGCCCGTCCGCCCCTGTCCACGCCGCGCATCAGGGGCAGCTCCACTCCTTCTTCTTCTCCACCACCAGCTCCTCCACCCCGTCGCCCTTGACGGCGTAGTCCATCGCCGCCGCCAGGTCGGGACAGCCGCCCGAGCCCTTGAAGGTCGCCAGCGCCAGGCTGGAGCAGAAGGCCGCCGCCTTGTTGAGGTCCGGGTTGCCCGCGTAGAAGGCGAAGCCCAGCTTCCACACCTTGCAGGCGCGGCGCTTGTCCTGGCGGTCCGCCCACGCCTTGCCGCGCTGGTAGGACTTGTCCGCCATGTCCTGGAGGATGTTGCGCCGGTAGAAGGACGGCTTGGACTCCGCCAGCTCCTGCATCAGCTGCTTGTCCAGGTCCAGCGCCTCGCGGAAGGGCTCGGCGGCCTTCTCCGGGTCGTCGGCCGCCAGGTAGCTCTGCCCGCCCTTGAAGAGCTGATCCACGGTGGACATGGTCTTCAGCAGCTCGTCCGCCTGCGCGTGGAACTGCGCGGCCTCGTAGTTGCGGCGCAGCGCCTGGAGGGTGGCCAGCGCCTCGCTGCCGCGGCCGGTCCAGTAGTCCATCACCGCCGCCTGCAGCAGCTTGTTGGTGTAGCGCTTCTTCACCGCCGCATCGACGATGGAGCGCGGGTCGGTGGGCTGGTCGTCGTACTCGAGCACGTCCGAGGCCGGGCACGTCCACGGCGCCGCGTTGGGGTCCAGCCGCTGCCGGGCCATGAGGAACTTCACGAAGAGCGAGTCCTTGGGCCGCCACTCGTTGCGGCGCAGGCGGCCCTCCAGCTTCAGCGTGTAGCCCAGGGGCGGCTGCAGGCTCTCCCGCGACTGGCTCTGGCACCACACCGCCATGTACACCTGGCAGCGCGGCACCGCGGCGCTCCACTGCGAGTTGCGCAGGTACAGCCGGCAGTCCTCCTGCGCCCGCTTCGTCACCTGCTCGGCCGCCTCGCGCGCCTTGCCCCGGGCGCGGCGGAAGTACTCGCTCTCCTTCTGGATCTTCCGGAAGGACTCCAGGGCCTCCTCCGGCTTGAGGCGCTGCAGCAGCTTCTCGCCCGCCGAGTAGTGCTCGTAGGACTCCTTCTCCAGCTTGATGCGCCGGATGAGGGTGTTGGCCTCCGGGTGGATGGGGTCCAGGTCCAGCGCCTTGGTGCAGACCTCCTCGGCGCGGGCCCAGTTGGGCGCCCCCAGCTCGCTGGAGGCGTAGGAGCGGCACTCGCTGAGCAGCTCCTGCACCTGCTCCGTCGGGTCGACCGGCGCCGCGGGGCCCGTGTCCACGTCCGCCGCGCCTCCGCCCGGGAGCGCCACCTTCACCACCGCCGCCACCACCAGCAGCGCCATCACGCCACCGGCCGCCACCAGCAGCTTCTTGCGGCCCGGCGGCGCGGCATCCTCTTCCGCGGCAGCAGCGGCCGCGCCACCCGCGCCCCGCCGCGTGGGGATGGGGCCCGAGCCGCGCCGCGTCGGCACCGCCAGCGCGGCCTCCTCCATGTCGAAGGACATCTCCACCACGCCGAACTGGAGCTGGTCGCCCGGCTCCAGCGGCACCGGCTCGGGCCCCAGCGGCTCCCCGTTGAGGAGCGTGCCGTTGGCGCTGCCCAGGTCCTTCACCGTCACGCCGGACGGGCCCGCCTCCAGCTCCGCGTGCCGGCGGCTGACCGAGTCGTCCTCCAGCATCACCGCCGCCGGAGGCTGCCGCCCCACGATGACCTTGCCCCGGAGGGGATACGTCCGCCCCGCCCACGGCCCCACCAGCCCGCGAAGCATGGGCCCCGTGCTGCCCCCGCCCCCGGCCGCCCCACCCGGGCGCGAGGGCGCCGCGGGCCGCGCGGGCCGCTTCGGCGCGCCCGGGCCCGCCGGGGACTTCGACTTGATGCTGGGCAGCGCACGGGTGGCGCGGGCCCCCGCCCCCTCCGAGCCCACCGCCACGTCCTCGGCCGGAGGCGCGGACTTCGCCGCCTTGCGCGCCCCACTCCCCCGGGACGGCGCCTCCGCCTTGAGGCTCAGCGTGTAGTCGCCCAGCACGACCTCCGACTTCGAGGTGAGCGGCGTGGGCTCGGCGATGCGCTCGCCATCCACGAAGGTGCCGTTGGCACTGCCGAGGTCCTCGATGAAGACGGTGCCGCCTTCGTCGAAGACCCTCGCGTGCGTGCGCGACACGCCCCCTTCCGTGAGGAGGATGTCGCAGCCCTGCTGGCGGCCGAGCTTCAGCTCACCAGCGACTTCGTGTTCGTTCTCCGTGCCGTCGGGGAGACGGACGACGAGGGTGGCCATGGCGCGTCAGTCCTCCCGGAAGATGCTCATGTTGACGGGGATGCCCTTGCGCTGAAGCTCGTCGTAGAACTTTGGCACGAACCCGGAGGCCACGAAGCGGCCACGCACCTTGTGGTCCTCCGTGAAGCCGTCCTGCTTGTAATAGAAGATGTCCTGGAGGGTGACGATGTCCACCTCCATGCCCGACACCTCCGTCACGTAGCAGATCTTCCGCGTACCGTCGGAGAAGCGCGTCTGCTGGACGATCATGTGCACCGCGCTGGCGATCTGCTCGCGGATGGCCTTCACCGGCAGCTCCATGCCGGACATCAGCACCATCGTCTCCAGCCGGGCAATGGCGTCGCGCGGGGTGTTGGCGTGCAGCGTGGTGAGCGAGCCGTCGTGGCCCGTGTTCATCGCCTGCAGCATGTCCAGCGTCTCGCCCGAGCGGCACTCGCCCACGACGATGCGGTCGGGCCGCATGCGCAGGCAGTTCTTCACCAGGTCGCGGATGCTGATGGCGCCCTTGCCTTCCAGGTTGGGAGGCCGGCTCTCCAGCTGCACCCAGTGGTCCTGCGGCAGCTGCAGCTCCGCCGCGTCTTCCACGGTGATGATGCGCTCGTCGTCCGGGATGAAGGAGCTGATGATGTTGAGCGTCGTCGTCTTCCCGGAGCCCGTGCCGCCGGAGATGACGATGTTGCGCCGCGCCTTCACGCACATCTCCAGGAACTCGGCCATCTGCGCCGTCAGGGTCTTGTACTTGACCAGGTCCTGGATCTTCAGCGAGTCCTTCTTGAACTTGCGGATGGTGATGCAGGGGCCCTTGAGCGCCAGCGGGGGGATGATGGCGTTGACGCGGCTGCCGTCCTTGAGGCGCGCGTCCACCAGCGGGCTGGACTCGTCGATGCGCCGGCCGATGGGCGCGACAATCCGCTCGATGACGCCGAGCACCGCCTGGTTGGAGGAGAAGGTCTTCTCCGCCAGCGTCAGCTTGCCCTTGCGCTCGATGTAGATCTGGTTGGCGTGGTTCACCATGATCTCGCTGATCTCATCCGACGCGAGGAACGCCTCCAGGGGCCCCAGGCCCAGCGCCTCGTTGATGACGTCGGTGAGCAGCTCCTCCCGGTCCACGTCCTCCGGGAGCTCTCCGTCCGCCTCCATCTGGTCGATGATGTCGCGGATGGCCTTCTCGGTGCGCCGCCACAGCTCGTCGTCCCCGAGCCGGTCCATGTCCATGCGACGCAGGTCGAGGTACTCGATGAGCCGGTCGTGGATCTCCTTCTGGAGGCGCGTGTAGCGCTCCTGGCGGGGGTCCACCTTCTTCTTGTTCTTGGCCAGGGCGGAGGCCATGGACGCCGGCATGCGGCCGGCCGCGGGCGCCGCGGGAGGCGGGGGTGCCTCCTCCTCGTATGGCTCCTCCTCCTCGTACTGCTCTTCTTCCGGGTAGGGCTCCTCCCCCCCGTCGTCGTAGGCCTCCTCCTGCTGGCCTGCGCGCGTCATCGCCGGCCCCTCCTCGAGGGGCTCGACGTTGATGATGTAGTCGCCGATGTAGACCTGGTCAGACGGTTTGAGGACCTGAGGCGCGGCAATCTTCTTGCCGTTCACGAAGGTGCCGTTCGTGGACTTCATGTCCACGATGATGCACTTCCCGTCCTTGGCGACGATTCGCGAGTGGTACTTGGAGACGTTTCCCTTCGCGAGGATGATGTCGTTGCCGGGCAGGCGGCCGATCGTGATCTCGTTCTTGTGGTACTCGCGCTGCTCGGTCCCGCCGCCCTTTTCCGCGAGGGTGATGAGAAACATGGTGGGGGCGGATGCTAGCAAGCGCCCATTCGTCCTCAAAGCGCCAGCCGCCGAAGCATGCCTGCCCGCAAGGCGACGGGCCGGCAACCCACCCCTGGAAGGGGGAGGCGGCCGGCCCGCGGACCCGGGCCCCAGGGCCCGAAAGGAGCGCCCGGGGGCGCCCTGCTTCAGTCGAAGATGTTGAAGTTCACCTCGGACCGGGCCTGCTTGTAGCGGCTCTTCACGTCCTCGATGATGGTCCGGACCTTGTCCGAGTCCGGGTTGACGATGCGCGGGGTCACGAAGATGACCAGCTCGCGCTTGGTCGAGTCGAACCCGCGGCTCTTGAAGAGCTCGCCGACGATGGGGATGTGGCCCAGGCCCGGAATCTTGGACACGGACTTCTGCTCGTCGTGGCTGAAGACGCCGGACAGGACGATGGTCTCTCCGTGGCGCACGGTGACGTTGGTCTTCACCTTGCGCGTCCGGAAGCCGGGGATGGCGGACGAGCCACCGAAGGACACCGACACGGAGGTGTCGATTTCCGAGGCCTCGGCCTCGATTTCCGTCTGGATGTTGCCGTTGCGGTCCGCGGTGGGGCGCAGGTTCAGGATGACGCCGTACTTCTTGTACTCCACCGTGAACTGGTTGTTGGTGATGAGGGGGATGGGCACCTCGCCGCCCGCCAGGAACTCCGCCTTCTCACCGCTGGCGCACACCAGCTTGGGCTGGGCCAGCAGGCGGCCGTAGCCGTCGTTGCCCTGGAAGCCGATGGAGAAGTCCGCGCCCGCCGTCAGGCCCAGGTTCGCCGCGCCCTCGCCGAAGGTGCCGGGGAACAGCTGCTGGGTGATGGCCGCCGCCGCGGACGCCGAGCCGGTGATGTCCGTGGGGTAGCGGATGCCGTAGCGGTCCCGGCTGTTGCGGCGGATCTCCACGAACTGGACCTCGGAGAGGATCATCCGCTTGATGCCGACGACGAGCAGGTTCTCCACCTTCTCGCCGATGGCCTTGGTGATGAGCTCCGCCTTCTGGAGGTCCTGCTGGCTCTCCACGGAGCCCTCCAGGAAGATGGTGGCGCCCACGACGTTGGCCTGGACGTTCTTCAGGCCGGCCTTCTGGAAGGCCGCGTTGAGGTTCTGCGCCACCAGCTTCTTGGCGTTGGGGGCAATCTTCACGAACGACTTCACGTTCGGGTAGAGGCCCACCACCTCGTTGATGCGGTCCGCGTCCTGCGTGGTGTAGGCCTGACCGTCCAGGTAGATGCGGTCACCCACCATGCGGACGGAGACGCCTTCAATCTCCCCGAGCAGACGCTTGATTTCCGAGATGACCTCGTTGGGGTCCTGCTTGCGGACCGCGACGATGTAGCTGACGCGCTGGCCTGACGTCTTCCACACGAGGAGCGTCGTCTTGCCCTCGGCGAGGCCGGTGATGAGCAGCTGGTTGGAGCCCAGCGTCGTCGCCGAGGCGATGACGGGGTCGCCGAGGGCGACGCGGCTCATGCCGGGGATGCTGAGCACCTTCTGGGAGCCCACGCCGAGGCTGACCGTGTTGCCCTCCTGCGCGAGGGCGCTACCGCTGGCCACCAGTGCGACCAGGGCGCCCAGCGCCGCGGCGTGCGTGAAGCGAGTGAACATCGTACGTATCCCTTCCGAAGTCCGAGCTAACTCATGCTGCCGTGCTGCCACCACAGCGCCCAGAAGGTTCCGAGCGCGATGGCCACCCCGTAGGGGATGTGGCGCCGGGCCTCTGGCTGCGCGTCCGCCCGCGCCAGATGCACCCGCGCCGCCCAACGTCTTGTCGCCGCCGCCAGTGTGTCCCACACCGCGCCCTGCCAGAGCAGCGTCACCACGGCCTGGAGCGCACCCACCAGAGAGATGAACGCCGCGGCCGCCAGCACCGCCGGAAACCCCATGACGGCGCCCACTCCGCCCATCAGCTTCACGTCCCCCCACCCCATCCGCCCCCGGAACGCCGCTGGCAACAGCAGCGCCGCCAGGCCCGCCCCCGACACCAGCCCGCTGACGAGGCCGGTCTCCAAATCTCCGACGCCCTCCGTGGCCAGGCGCACGCCCAGCGCCACCGCCATCAGCGGGTAGGTGACCACGTCCAGGATCTCCCGGCGCATAACGTCCGTCACCACCGAGATCACCAGGGCTACTCCAAGGACCGTCCACAGCGCGATCTGAACAGGCGTCATCTACGCCTGTCCCATCCGTGGCAGGCGTCCGGTATCAAACCAGGGACGCCCCGAGCCCGTCAATTGTCGAACACCCGGAAGCCCCCAGGGACGGGGCCGGATGGGGCCGGACGGCGCGCGCTAGCTGACGACGAGGCGGATCTTCTCGCTGCAGATGAAGTACTCGTCCCCGTCTTCGATCTTCCGGCGCTTGATGCGCTGCTTGTTGTACCAGGTGCCGTTGGACGAGCCGAGGTCCTCGATGATCCAGTCATTCCCCTCGTGGACGATGACGGCGTGCTCGCGGGACACCTTGCCGGAGTTGATGACGAAGTCGCAGTGCTTGCCACGGCCGATGACGAAGCGCTCCTTGATGATGCGCTCCTGGTCACCCGACTCGGTGACGAGGTACAGGGCGCCGGCCTCTTCCTCCTCGGCGACCTCGTCCGCGGCCTCCTCCTCCTCCTCGGGCTCGGCCTGCTCCTCGTCCTCCATCGCCGGTTCCTCGGCGTCGGGCAGCGGCTCCTCCTCCTCGTCGACCATGTCGTCGTTGGGAGGAGGCGGCTCGTTCTTGCCCTTGATGAGGCGCTCGAGCTCCGCGGCCGTCTCCAGGACGCGCTCGGCGACCTCGCGGCGCACCGGGTCGTTGTCCAGGCCGTTGGCGGAGGCGCGGTCCTCGTTGGCGGGAGCGGCGCCCCGGCCGCCGCCGCGGACCGGCTGCGGCGTGGGGTCGGGCTTGGGGGCGGGCGCGGGCGCCAGCACCGGGGGCGCCGCCGCACGGGCCGGCGCGGGCGCGGCGGCGACAGGCGCCGGACGCGACGCGGCGGCAGGGGCCACGGCCACGGGCCCCTCGGAGCGGGCCTTCACCTCGATGAAGCCGTTGAGGCGCGCGAACATGAAGAGCGCCTGGTTGATCAGCGCATCGCGATCCGAGCCCATCTGCTGGGCCATCTCTTCGTACGCCTCCCACAGGTGGTCGGCGATGCCGACCTTGCGGGCGGGGCGGGAGTTCTGATCGATCATCGGTCTTGACTCGCGTGATTCAGGATGTCCCCGAAGATAACAGAGCCCCCCGGGCGAGCCCAATTACTCGAAGGGCGTCAGGGGGAGGGAGTTGGACACATTGTCCACCACGCCCTCCAGGCTCACCTGGAGGATGCCATCCGCCGACGGGTAGGCGATGTAGGCTCTGAGGGTCTGGCCGCCTGCCTGGGAGGCAGCCACGGCGCCAGGCAGGGTGTAGAGCCCCAGGCCGGCGTTCGGGTCCTCGACGTCCAGGTCGAAGATGTAGTTGCGGATGCCGGACGACACGGTGACCACGTACCGGTCCCCCCGCACCAGCTCACGGGCCACGGACGTGACGCGCATCAGCAGCGGCGGAGGCGGCTGGGGGAACTTGGAGACGTCGCTGAAGCCGATGGGGTGGTAGAAGTATTCGGTGGCGATGGCGTACGCCGTGACCAGCACGTCGCGGGAGAGGAAGCCGCCCCCCGCGTCCTGCAGGACGAAGGGCTGGTCCCCCCCGGCCCGCACGGTGAAGGAGCCCAGACCGGCGCACTCCTCGGGAATCTGCTCGGTGTCACCCAGCGTGAACCGCACGCGCGTGGTGCCCGGCACCGGCGTCACGGCCGCCACCGTGAGGGCCGTGGCGCACTCGGCGTCCGCGCTGTCCAGGATGATGAGGTCCCCTGCCCGGGCCAGGGTGGCCGCGGACGCCTCGGCCTCGAACAGCCGGGGGTCTTCCGGGCTGCGGGCCAGGCCGACCAGCCCCTGGAGCGCGCCCTGGTAGACGAAGCGGAACACCCCGCTGGAGACGGAGCCCTCGTAGAGGACCGTGGACTGCAGCGACGGGTCCTGGGTCACCTCCACCAGGTTCGCCGTCTGCTGCGCGAGCAGGGCCTCGTTCCGGTTGCGCAGCTCCACCGTGGCGGTGGGCGTGGCGCTGGACAGGTCGAACTGCCGCAGGTCGCTGGCGGAGAACAGGGTGATGTCGCCGTTGGAGGACGGCATCAGGCCCAGCAGCGGGACGAGGGCCGGCGGCGGAGTCCCCTCGTCGAGCCGGAACTGCAGGCGGGCGTCGGGGATGAGGGCCAGCCCGGTGGGCAGCCCCCCGGACGCGAAGATGGGCAGCATGGGGGCGCCGCCGGCGTCGAGGGCCCGCTCCGCGCGAGTCGGCGTGGTCGTATCCACGGCCACCACGCCGGAGCACTCCCGCCCGCCGCCGCAGGCGGCCTCGTCCCGGATGCCGAAGACGTACCGGTTGGCGGGAACGATGCTGTCATCGGGGAAGCGCACACGCGGGTGGGTGGCCAGCTGGCGCACGGGCACGTTGCCAAAGCCCGGCGACATGTCCACGGTGGGCGCGGTCGGCTGGAGGCAGCTCGCGAGCGGCCCCGCGTCGGTGACGAGGAGCGTCCGTCCGGAGCGGCCGGAGGACTGGCGCGTGGCCACCACCAGCTCACCGGCGCCCTTCAGCACCACCATCGCCTGGACGGACTCGCCCGGCTGAAGGCAGAACACCGGCGCCGCCGGCGGCACGGCCGTGCCGGCCTCCAGCGCCTCGGGGCCGGGCAGCTCCTGGCGCATCACCCTCGCGCCCCCGGTGTCCGCCTCGAAGGCGCCGTCGGGGTCCTGGATGGCGTAGTACAGCGTGCTGGTGGCGCTCCCGCCCGGCGTGGGCGCACGCGCGGCGAAGGCGGTGACGAGGCTGCCGGTCTCCAGCGGCTCGGTGACCTGCACCAGCCGCTGGCGGTCCGCGGCCACCACGGAGATCTTCGAGGAGCCGGAGCTGCGTGCGTACACGTACGGACCGGGCACGTCCGCGCCCGCGTCGTCATAGCCCACGTCACGCGTCAGCGCGTCCGGGCGCTCCAGCACCGGGATGGACAGCGCCTCCAGCGGGTTGGGCGCGGGGATGAACTGCATGGGGTTCGCGGACAGGTCCAGCACCCGGAGCTCGTCCCGGTCCGACGAGGTGACGAAGACCAGGTCGTTGACGAGCGTCAGGTCATACGTGCCGGACAGGCCGGCGACGCCGGTGCGCACCTCCGTGTCCGAGCAGGCGCCGGACACAGCGGCGCAGGTAAGGAGGGCGGCGAGGGTGCCACGGGGGGCGAGTGCGCTGCGCTTCAAGGGGAGGTCTCCTGGCACACGCTGGTGCCCTGGCGCGGGTCGCGCAGCTGCTGGGCGCCGAGCCGTGCCACCAGCCGCGCGTTCTGCGGCCGCTCGAGGTCGGGAATGTCGATGACGGCGACACGGCCGTCACCGAAGGTGCTGGCGAAGAGGCGGGCGGCGTTGCCCCGCACGTCCGCCGTCAGGCCGAAGGGCTGGCTGGGCTGGTTCGGGTCATTCACGCCCACCGGGACCTGCGCGACGAGCTGGCCCACCTCCTCGTCGAAGATGGACACGGCCTCGTCGCCGCTGCCCGTCACCGCCACCAGGTTGCCACGGCCCGCGGCCCGGCGGATGACCTCCAGCTCGCTGGCGCCCTCTGGCAGGGGCAGCGCGGAGACGATGCGGACGCTCGGCGCGTCCCCGGCCCCGGGCGCCGTGCCGCCCGCGTTCACCACGTCCAGGACCAGCAGCGTGTCCGGCCCGCGCGCCAGCAGGTAGAGGCGCTCGTCCACGACGGTGAAGGGCGCGGCGGGGTTCTGCGGGTTCGCCACCTCGCGGATGGCGGACGGCACCACCGCGACGCCGCGCGCCTCGCGCACGAAGTACTCCAACTCGAGGTTCGTCTCCAGGACGACCTCGGGCGCCCTCCGGTCCACCAGCCGCAGGATGAAGCGCGCGGCCCGGGCGCCCAGCTGGGCGGAGGAGGAGTTGCGGCCGGAGGCGTAGATGTACCGGCTGCCGATGGCCGTGGCGTGCGCGACGCCGGCCAGCCGGGACTCGGAGCCCAGCGCCACGAAGTTGCCCGTGCCCAGCGCGTCCCGGCTGGGGTTCGAGGCCGGGAGCGAGACGAGGTAGGACTGGAACTCGGCCTCGTCGGCCGACTCCGCGGGGCCGACCAGCTCCGAGTGCGTCACCCAGAGGGAGGCCTCGGGGTCGTTCCGGTCCACGCTGATGCCCTGGGGGCCCGGGGCCGAGGGAAACCCGTCGGCCGCGCCCGGGACGTCGAGCAGGGACAGGGCGTTGGTGCGGCAGTCACGCGCACCGCCCTGCACGCAGCTCAGGCTGGTGCCGTCCGTGCCCACGTCGATGGCGTGCAGGAAGCTGCCCTCCGCCCGCGAGGCGACGAACAGGCGCGGCGTGCGGCCTGGCGGACTCCAGAGCGCCATCTCGCCCGCGAAGCTCTCTATCTGCACGAACGACGTCGAGCCGATGCCCAGGTTCTCGATGGAGGGCACCACCCGGTCCGGGGAGTCCGGCTCGGTGAAGGCCTCACCGAAGGGACGCACGCCCAGCGCGTCCAGGTCCAGCGCCATCACGGAGCCGGAGTCGTAGCACTTGTCGAAGTTGGCGCTCGCCACGTACAGGTAGCCGTTGGTGGACGGGCCACTCTCGGGACGCCAGAAGGCGAGGCCACTCGGGTAGACGAGGCGGGTGGACGGCGGAGGCCGCTGCTCGGGGTCGGTATCGCACGACACGAGCAGCAGCGCGGCGGTGAGAAGGTAGGCGCGCATCAGAGGGGGGCGGAGTGTAGGAAGGGGCCTCCCCCCGGGCAACCGGAAAGGGGAACCACAATTCCCGGGCGCCCCCTGGCGAACGGAGCGGGGCCCTCCGGGGTGTGCTCCATCCCCCGGAGGGCAGCCGGCCTTCAGGCGCCTGCTCAGGCCGCCGCGGCGACTTCCGCCTGGATCTTCGAGAAATCAGCCACCTGGTTGAACAGGGCGCCAATCTCCGTGAGGAGCCGGATGCGGTTCTCCCGCAGGTCCTTGTCCTCGGCCATCACCATCACCTTGTCGAAGAAGGTGTCCACGGCGGGCTTGAGGCCGGTGATTTCACGCAGGGCGCCGGTGAAGTCGTCCGTCTTCACCAGCCCGGCCACCGTGTTGCGGGCCTGGGTGAAGGCGGTGTGCAGGTGGCGCTCCGGCTCGTCCACCAGCTTCTGCGGGTTCGTCTCCCCGCCCTTCACGTCCTTGCCCTGCTTCTCCACGATGTTGACCACGCGCTTGAAGGCCGCCGCCAGGGGCTGGAAGTCCGCCCGGCCGACGAGGAGGCTGAGCGCCTCCAGGCGCTTCTGCGCGGCCACCAGGTCGTCGAAGCCGGCGGCCAGCACCGCCTCCACCACGTCCGTGCGGTGCTGCTCTCCCCACAGCGCCTTGAGGCGGCCGCGGAAGAACTCCAGCACCTGCTCGCGCGGGGCCGGCTCGCCGGCCTTGCGCTTGGCGTTGGCAATCTTCGGCGCGAGCAGCCGCAGGGCCTCGTCCACCGCGGCGGACAGGCTGAAGCGGTAGCCGCGGCCCAGCACCAGGCGGATGATGGCGATGCACGCGCGCCGCAGGGCGAACGGGTCCGCCGCGCCGCTGGGCGCCTTGCCGATGGCGAAGATGCCGCACAGCGAGTCCAGCCGGTCCGCGATGCCGATGAACGCGCCCCCGTCCTGCGTGGGCAGCGCGTCCTCGGCGCCGCGCGGCAGGTAGTGCTCGTAGATGGCCAGGGCCACCGCGTCCGGCTCGCCGCTGGCCCGCGCGTACTCGCGGCCCATGACGCCCTGCAGCTCGGGGAACTCGCCCACCATGCCGGTGACGAGGTCCGCCTTCGCCAGGGTGGCGGCGCGCTCGATGGTGGCGCCCTCCCCCGCCCGGCCCGTCTGGCCGGCCAGCCACACGGCCAGCGCGCGGAAGCGCTCCACCTTCTCCAGATAGGTGCCCAGCTGGCCCTGCCACACCACGCGGCCCAGCTTCTCCACGCGGTCGGCGAGCGGCGTCTTCCGGTCCTCGTCGAAGAAGAAGCGGCCGTCCGCAAGGCGCGAGGCCAGCACGCGCTGGTAGCCGCGCAGGCTGAGCTGCTCGTCGCGCACCGGCGTGTTGGACACGGCGATGAACTTCGGCAGCAGCTTCCCGCCGGCGTCCACCAGCGAGAAGTAGCGCTGGTGGCTCTTCATCTCCTGCACCAGCACCTCCGGGGGCAGGTCCAGGTGGCGCGGCTCGAAGGAGCCCACCACCGGGCTGGGCAGCTCCACCAGGTTCGTCACCTGGTCCACCAGCGACGCGTCCTCCAGCAGCTGGCCGCCCGACTTCTTCGCCGCCGCGCCCAGCCGCTCCACCAGCAGGGCCCGGCGCTTCGCCACGTCCGCGACGACGTGCGCCTTCTCCAGCGCGGCCTCGTAGTCCGCGGGCGCCTTCAGCTCGATGGCCCCGGGCGCGAGGAAGCGGTGGCCGTAGGTGGTGCGGCCGCTCTTCACGTCTCCGAAGACGACGGGCAGCACGTCGCCGCCCAGCAGGGCCACCACCCACTGCACCGGGCGCGCGAAGGCCACGTCCACGTCACCCCAGCGCATGGACTTGCGGAAGTTGATGCCGCGCACCGCCGTGTGCAGCGCGTCCTGGAGGATGTCCGCCGCGGGGCGGCCCTTCTCCTCCACGCGCGCGGACAGGTACTCGCCCTTGGCCGTGGTGGCGCGGCCCAGCTGGTCCACGGACAGCTTGAGCCCCTCGGCGAACTTCTCCGCCGCCTTGGTGGGCTTGCCCTGCGCGTCGAAGGCCGCCTTGGCGCTGGGCCCCAGCACCTCCTTCACCACGTCCTCGCCCGCGTCCGCCACGCCCTTCACCCACACCGCCAGGCGGCGCGGGGTGCCGAAGACGCGGACCTCGCCGTGCTTCAGCCGGGCCTCGGCCATGCGCTCGGTGAGCACGCGCTGCAGGTCCTCCAGCGCGGGGCCGATGAACGACGCCGGAATCTCCTCGGCGCCCACTTCCAGGAGCAGGTCACGCGCCACGGGCCACCTCCGCCTTCTCCTTCTTCTCCACGGGCTTGTTCAGCTGCACCGTCTTCCAGTAGTCGCTGGCGGGCTTGCCCTCGAGCACCGGGGGCTGCGCGCCCACCGTCCACGGCGTCTTCAGCAGCGGGTAGCCCAGCCGCTCGCGCATCTGGAGGTAGCCCTCCGCGCACAGGCGCGCGTTGTCGCGCACGCGCTTGATGAAGTTGGCGCGCTCCGTGACGGAGATGGCGCCGCGCGCGTCCAGCAGGTTGAACGCGTGCGAGCACTTCAGCGCGTAGTCGTACGCGGGCAGCGGGAGCTGGCGCTCGATGAGGCGCTTGCACTCCTTCTCATACGCGTCGAACAGCGCGAAGAGCATCTGCGGGTCCGACTCGTGGAGCGCGTACTTGCTCATCTCCACCTCGTTGGGGTGGAAGACCTCGCGGTACTTCACGCCCTTGACCCACTCGATGTCGAAGACGTTCTCCACGTTCTGCAGGTACATGCAGAGCCGCTCGAGCCCGTAGGTGAGCTCCGCGGCGACGGGCTTGCAGTCGAAGCCGCCGCACTGCTGGAAGTAGGTGAACTGCGTCACCTCCATCCCGTCACACCACACCTCCCAGCCCAGGCCCCAGGCGCCGAGCGTGGGCGACTCCCAGTCGTCCTCCACGAAGCGCAGGTCGTGCTCCATGGGGTCGACGCCAATCTTGCGCAGCGACTCCAGGTACAGCTCCTGGACGTTCTTCGGCGCGGGCTTGAGGATGACCTGGAACTGGTGGTGCTGGAACAGGCGGTTGGGGTTCTCACCGAAGCGGCCGTCGGCGGGACGCCGCGACGGCTGGACGTAGGCCACGTTCCAGGGCTCCGGACCGAGGGCGCGCAGGAAGGTGTACGGGGCCATGGTGCCCGCGCCGACCTCGAGGTCATAGGGCTGGGTGTTGATGCAGCCCAGGTCGGCCCAGTGCTTCTGGAGCGTGAAGATGAGGTCCTGAAAGTACATAGCTGGCGAATCCTTCTCGCAGTGCGTCGAAGGAGAAACGCGCGGACCCTAGTGATGGGGGTCCAGAGCGTCAAGGACGGTACTCACTCCTTGTACAGAGGGAGGTCCGCCAGTCGAATCTGGATTTTCGTCACCTCGCCGGGGCGGATGGGAGCGGACAGGAGCCTGCTCGCCGACTCCGTGTCCGTGGGGTCCACCACCCGCAGGCGGTAGGTGCCCACCGGCAGGGGGAACTTCAACAGCGGCGTGGTGCCCAGCGAGGTGGACCCGTCGAACACCGCCGCGCGAGGCACGGTGTGGAGCGTTATCCACCCGAGCCCCGCCTTCGCCGCGCCCTTGGGGGTGCTGGTGTCCAGCACCTCGCCCATCCCCTCCGGGTTCTGCGTCACGGTGGTGACGGGCTCCGCGGCCGGCGTCTCCGGCTCCGCCTTCACCTTGGTGCGCTTCGCCGGCTTGCCCTCTTCGCCGGAAGTCCGCGACCCGGACGCCCAGTTGGCGGGCGAGCTGCCCTCCTTGCCCTTGCGTGCGGGCACGGTGCCAGCCGAGGCCGTCCGGGTCCCCTTCTGCTCCGGCGGCGCTTCGGTGCCGGCCGACGCCGTGTCGGGGGCATCGGCCGGGGGCGCGACCTCCGGAGCCAGGGCTTCGGGGGCGGCCGCGACGGGCGCCGGGGCCTCCACGCCACGCGGGAAGCCCGGCGGCGGGCCCGACTTCTGCGGCGGAGGCCAGGGGGCGTTGGTGGCGGGGTCCACCGCGGGCGGGGGGTCCATCTCCGCCTTCACCCAGGCCCTCGCGGACTCAAATGCGGGGACGAACTGCGCGCGCACGGCAGGGAGCGTCGACAGCCAGCCCAGCCCGCCCAGAATCGCGAGCAGGACGAGCCGCCCCACCCAGCGGGACGCCGGGCGCGCGGCGGGAAGCTCCACGGGGGTGTCGGACCGGCGGGACGTGGCCGGACGCGGCGGGCGCCCCGGGGTGCGCGCCCCTTCCGCGCCAGGGCGCGGAGGCCGCGAGCGGAAGCGCTGCGTGGCCAGGTCGCTCGGCTCGTCGAGCAGCGAGTCGGGCTCGGGCTCGACGGCCTCCTGCCGGGGCGGAGGCCGGGGCCGGGGCGTGCGCGAGACCTGCTCCCCGCCCTGTGTGGGCCGGGGCGTGCGCGAGGCGGACACGCCCGTCTCGGTGGGGCGGCGCTGGGGCACGGGCTTGGGGGCGCTGCCGGTGGAGACACGCGTGGCGACGGCGGCCGTCTCCGTCGGACGGCGCTGGGGCACGGGCTTGGGGCCGCTGCCGGCGCGCGTGGCCGCGGCGGCGCGGGTGCGCTGGGCCGGCACCTGCGAGGTGGGCGAGGAGTCCCCGCCGTCGTCCTGCTGGAGCGCACCGGCGACCTCGCTGACGCGCGCGTCCTCCGCGCTGCTGGCCAGCTCCAGGAGGGTGCGGGTCTTCTGCCGCTTCTCCGCGAACAGGTCGCCCATCACCGCGGTGATGCCGTCCTCGTCGAAGAGCTCCGGGCCGAGCGCGGCCTCGATGGCGCGCGCCATCTCCCGGCCGCTGGTGAAGCGCTGGGCCGCGTCGCGTGCCAGCGCGCGCATCGCCACCGCCTCCAGGGCCTCGGGCACCTCGGGGTTCAGCGACCGCGGGGACGGGATGTCGCCCTCCACGATCTGCAGCATCACCGCGGCCTCGTGCGGGCCGTTGAACAGCCGCTGCCCGGCGAGCAGCTCGTGCAGCATCACGCCCACGGAGAACAAGTCACTGCGGCCGTCCAGAGCCGTGTTGCGCACCTGCTCCGGGGACATGTAGCCGCTGGTCCCCTTCACCGTGCCCACCTGGGTGCGCCCCAGCCGCCCGCGCGCCTTGGCGATGCCGAAGTCGATCACCTTCACGACGCCGTCGTAGGTGAGCATCACGTTCTTCGGCGACACGTCCCGGTGCACCACCACCGCGGGACGGCCCGACGGGTCCGTGAAGTGGTGCGCGTAGTGCAGCCCCAGGCAGGCATCGCGAATCACCCGCCCGATGAAGCCCATGGGCAGCGCGTAGCCCTGCCGGGATGCGGCCTTCACCACCTGCTCGAGGTTCTGCCCGGGCAGGAACTCCATGGCGAGGTACAGCTCGCCGCCCTCCTCGCCCAGGTCGAACACCTGTCCGATGTTCGCGTGCGAGAAGGCCGCAGTGATGCGCGCCTCGTCCAGGAACATCTTGACGAACTGGTCGTCCTTCTTGATGTCCGGGAGGATCTGCTTCACCGCCACGAACTTGCGGAAGCCACCCGGTCCCGAGGTGAAGGCGAGGAACAGCTCCGCCATGCCTCCCATGGAGAGGCGGGTGAGAATCTCGTATTTTCCGATGCGCCGCCCCCGGTCGGGATCATCTCCGGCGCCACCCTGCATGGACATTCTGGCGCGCATGTTATCTCCCGGCGCCGCCCACGCCAATGCTCGTTCCCGAGAAAGCGCCCTACCCCTCGGGACGGGTCGCTCCCAGCGGATGCACCGACCTTCCCGGGGTGGCGCCTGGATCAGCCCGGCCCGGTCATCGGCTACGGCTTCGAGCGTTTCTGGCGGCAACGAGTGACAAGAGCTTCGGGGAGGGGCCGGGTGGACAGCTGTCAGAGCACCGTGGGATATTTGTCATCTGTAATATTCCAGCCGGCGCCTGTGGTCCGGTTGAAGAAGCCGTTGTTGTCGCTTCGGCCCGAGCTCCCCACATGCGCATCCACCAACGCCTGAGAGAAGGTCAGCGCGAGTATCTCCTTCTCGCGCTGCATGACCCGCTTCCCGAAGGGTGCCAGGCCCTGGATGCCGGGCGGGGCTGGATGCTGGAGCGGCGGCTGCGGCAGCTGGCCCAGGACGACTCCAACCTCCGCACCCTGAGCACGCTGGTCCAGGCCCACGCGCCCCTGGGGCTGCATGCGTCGCGCTCGTCCGAGGACGTGGTGAGGCAGGCCGCCACCCTGCTCTCCTTCGGGCACCTGCGGCTGGCCCTGGCGCCGCCGCCCGCGCGATTCGGTGCGCCCGCCTTCCGCGAGGACGTTGCGAAGCACGAGCCGCCCGTGACGCCCGAGGAGGACGTCACGCTGCGGCTGCAGGTGGTGGACGACGCCTCCGACGGCCCCATCTCCGGCATCAAGCTCCTCATCCGCTTCGCCGACGAGTCGGAGAAGGAGGCCACCACCGACGCGGATGGCAACGTCAACATGGAGAAGGTGCCGAAGGGGGCCTTCAACGTGCTGTCCCTCGTCGACGGCGCCACGCTGAGCAACAGCGTGGCCATGGTGCGCACCGGTGGCCCCTGGTCCGGCCAGAAGCCCTCGAAGGCAGGCGCGAAGTCGAAGGCGACGTCGCAGCGCGTGCTGGTGAAGGTGACCGAGCACCGCGTCATCGACGGCGAGAACCTGGACAGCGTCGCGGAGATGTATGGCCTCACGGCCGATGCGCTCGCTCAGTTCAACTGGGGGACGACGGACCCGGACCAGGTCCAGCAGCGGCTGGAGGTCTCCGTGGGCTGCACCCGCAAGGACGAGGGCGGCAGGTTCGTGTTCAGCCGCGATGACGACCCCGGCATCCTCTACGTCCCCCGCCCTGTCGCGCTGACCGGGCTGGCGGTGGACCAGAGCCACATCCTCCGCGTGAAGCGGGCCCGCAAGCCCCAGCCCTTCAGCTTCTCCGTCTGAGTCCGGGAGGCCCATCCAGGTGACTCGCATGGGAACGCCGACGCACACGACACGGAAGGCGCCGGGGGGCCCCCGTGGGGCCGCGCGCTGGCGCCTCCCCTGTCTGCTCGCACTCCTGACGATGGTGCCCGCCGTGCCGGCACGGGCCGCGGAGCCCTCCGCCAGCGCGGCCCGGTGCTCCAAGCCGGAGTTCACCAAGAGCCGGCGGAGCGCCGAGAAGCTCTACCGCGAGGGCCGCTACGCCGAAGCGGTGGACGGTCTGCGGCGGACGAAGGAATCCTGCTGGAGCGCGCTGGACGCCACGGACCGGGGTTGGCTGGTGTCCGACCTGGGCCTGGCCGCGCTGCGCGCCGGGCAGCCGGAGCTGTGCCGGCAGGTGCTCGACGAGGCCCCCACGGAGCTCGACCCCGAGTCCCGGGTGGCGAAGGCCATCGCGCACAACCGGGGACTCTGCCAGGGGGATGGGAGCTTCCCGGTATGGGTCGACTCCCGGTCGCTCCGTATCGCTTCCCCGCAGGAGGCCGCCGCCGCCCTCGCGCGCGATTGGAACCACGCCATCGCGCTGCGCGAGGGACGACTTCCGCAGCGGAAGGACCGCGAGGTCAACCGCTGCACCGAGACGGAGGGCGTGAAGCTGGACGACCTCGACGTCACGACGACCGTCGAAATCTACCCCGCCCAGGCCCAGCTCATCCGCTGCCGGGTGCTGAAGCTCGTCGCCGAGGCCCGGCCCGCGAAGGTGAGTCACCTGCGGGACCTCCTCACCACGAAGGCGCTCGGCAAGGTGCTCCCCGCGGACTTCGCTCCTGCCTTCGCGAGCGGAGATGTCGAGGAGCACGCTCGGGCCGGACGCGAGGGGAAGACCTGGAGCGACATCGATCCCAAGGTCCGCTTCGAGCCACACCCCGACCGTGCGACCGCCCTCCAGGTGGAGGGCGACATGGAGTCGGGCGTGCTGGAGCTCTGCGCGCGGGGAGACTTCAACGGCGACGGCATCGAGGACGCCATTCTGGACCGCAACATGAGACCCGAGGGTGGAAGCCTGGTCGACATGACCACCTTCCTGGTGACGCGCACCCGGCCCGGGGGCGTGCTGACGCTCCTCGAGCGGATGGACTAGCCGACATGGGCAGGACAATCCTTATGAGCACACGCATCGCTTTCCCCTGGTCGGCCGGACTGTCACGCCGCGCGTGGCCGGCTCTGCTCACCGCGCTGACGCTGGCCTGCGTGACGCCGCCCGCCCCCGCGGATGCCTCGCAGCCCCCCGCGAGTGCCCCCAAGGCCCCTCCGGCCCAGACCACCCCCCCACCCGCTCCGGCACCCGCGCCCTCGGCGACGAACACGACTCCTTCCACCGCCCCCCCGCAACCTCCCGCCACACCGGCGGCCCCCGCCAGCGCCGGTGCGGAGTCGCCCTGCGATGCCAACTGGGGGAATGGCCGGGCGAGCATCATCCAGCTTGGTCAGCGGCAGGATGACGGCAAGCCGCTCCAGCCCTTCAGACCCTCCGACCCGATGTACCCGTACGAGCTTCGCGGAGGACGCTTCCTCTTCGGAGAGAAGGACAGCATCGTCACGGCGGTCGGCAGGTTCGAGGCCCGTAAGGATGCCGAGGAGGCGCTGAAGAAGGTCGAGGCCGAGCGGCCCAGCGCACAGGCTTTCATCACGACCCTGGGCCCCTATCTGCTCCCCGAGACACGCACCTGCAAGGTCACCCGGCAGGCCCGGGGGAAGAACCCCACCATCGAGGCGGCGTCCTGGCTCCTCGAGAAGGCGGGCGTGCTGCTGGCGGGCTCCCAGACGCCGTGCAAGGACGGAAGGCTGACCAAGCAGGTCACCGTCATGTCCTGCGACGGGATGAAGAACCTCCTCACGGACACCTCCGAGCACGCGTGCGACCACACGCGGCCCGTGGAGACCTGCGTGTACACCCTGGAGCCGGGCGTCGTGCTGTTCGAGCACGAGTACACGCTGAACGGAGTGACCTCCGTCCGCGCGCGCGCCTTCGACGTGCGCAAGAAGAAGCAGGTCTACAAGCAGGACTTCTCCAACGGCAGCGGCCTGCCCGGCGATGACACGGCGAACCAGCCCGAGACGGACTTCGAGGACGTCGACGGGGACGGCATCCCCGAGCTGGTGGTCAGCGTGCCGGACACGGGTCAGCGCACCTCCGTGCGCAAGTGGCGCCAGGGCAAGTTCGTCGAAACGAGGTCGCCATGACCTATCCACTCCAGGAGCCGTCCTACACGTGTCTCAACAAACCGGCGGTCCGCGCGCTGTACGGGCCTCCGTCATTCGAGCGCGAGCTCTACAGCACGGATGGGAACAGGAAGTTCGCCAACACCACGCGGCTGCTGGGCAACCCGCTCGTCGAGGGCTTCGAGGCGAACCACATCGTCGAGGTGCGCGTCGCGGGCTTCGGTCCCGACAAGAGCAAGACCCCCCGGGTGAGCATCAACCGCAAGCTCGCGCCGCTGCTCCAGGCGGCCTTCGAGAAAATCAAGTCCCAGCGCCTGCCGTACGTGCTGCATGAGATTGGCGGCTACAACTTCCGCTATCAGCTCAACGACGACGTCCACGCTGCCCTCAAGGGCCGCCGCGAGTACGCCAGCGTGGGCGGCGCGTGGAACATCGAGTACGCGAAGCAGGACCTGAAGAACGGGGCCTTCGACGAGCTCGTCGACTACGGCAGCGGGAAGACGGCGAAGAAGAACCTGCTCTCCAACCACTCCTTCGGGAGCGCCATCGACATCAACTGGGCGACGAACGACTACAGCCGCAAGAAGCCGTTCGACATGCCCCAGAAGATCGTCCGCATCTTCGAGAGCTTCGGCTTCTACTGGGGCGGCTACTACCACGACTACATGCACTTCGAGTACGAGCGCACGAGCATCGTCGGCGCCTCCGACGAGTCGCCGCCGCTGGTGCTCTACCCGTTCGGCGCGGACACGCAGCGCCGCGAGTCGCCGCTGAAGTACTACTTCTTCAACGAGGGGGGCTCGGGCGGCTACTTCCCGCTGGGCAAGCAGCAGAACATCCACGCGGGCCTCCACCTGGAGCCGGACTCGCGCGAGGAGCTGGTGCCCGTCAAGGCGGCCATGCCCGGCTACGTCGTGGCCGCGCGGCTGCTCACGCCGGGCAAGGAGGGCGACTCGCCGCTGCTCCTGGAGGCGACGGAGGGCCGGCCCCTGGGCTTCGTCCTCATCAAGCACGAGCTGGCGGCCCTGGAGGAGAACGGGCCCTCCGACGAGGTCCATCCGCTCTACAGTCTCTACATGCATCTGGCCCCGCCCGAGTGGGGCGGCGGGCCCGACACGGACAAGGAGTTCCAGAAGGCCCCCTGGCTCGCGTCCTTCCTCCAGTTGCAGCACGGCGCGGTGGTGAACCTGGACCCGGCGGCCGAGGACGCTGGCAAGACGTTCTGGTCCCCCACCCCGCTCAACCCCGAGGCAACGACCTTCAAGGTGAAGGACCGCGCCGACCCGCTCGTGGGCAGGAAGGATGGGAGGCTGCTCGCACTCACCAAGCCCAGCCCCGAGGACGTCCGCGAGGCCATCGAGTCCCTCAGGAATGGCTCCATCGTCACCTTCGACCGGCCCCTCTTCCCGGTGGCCGCGGGCGACGTCCTCGGCTTCGTCTCCAAGGGGCGCGCCGCCCCGCAGGTCGAGGGCGCCGCGGCCGCCGGCTCCAACCGGCCTCCGCCCCGCTACCTGCACTGGGAGCTGTTCTCTCTGAGCGGTGAGGACGGCGGGTTCCACTTCCTCGCCGAGCAGGACCCTGCGCTGAAGGAGCTGCTCCTCGCGGTGGAGGAGAAGCGCAAGGACAACTTTCTGCAGATGCCCTCGGACGGGGCGCCGGACGCGGACAACGAGGTCAACACCATCCTCGGCTCCACGGGCGTGGAGGTGGTCAAGGCGCTGAAACGGGCGCGCTACGGCAAGACGCTCCAGGACTACTTCAACGACGGCACGAAGTTCTTCTCCTCCGAGGACACGCGCGAGAAGCCCTTCACCTGGCCGCTGCCGCTCGCGCTGGACAACAAGTACAAGTTCGCGGGCCCCATGGGCCGGCCGTGCTCGCTGGAGGTCCTCTACAAGAAGGCAGGGCAGCCCCTCTCCAAGGAGGTCATCACCCTCGACCCGAAGAACCAGGCCATGGTCAACGTGACGCTGAACGTGCCCGCCGAGGCGGACGGGCTGGCGCTCTGGTCCGCGGACTTCTTCGCGGACCCGGTGGAGGTGGCGCCCGACGTGCTCCGCCAGAAGCGTCTGGAGAGCCGCACGAAGCTCTTCCAGAAGGCCGTCGGCCACCGCTGGCGAAACCTGGTGCTGGACCACATGAACGAGTGGACGCCCAAGGGGCTCGGGCTTCAGCTCGACGCGCGCAAGGAGGCCGGCCTCTTCGACCACCTGCTGGAGGACACCCCCGACCTCACCGTCGAGGACCTCAAGAAGCAGTTGCTACCCCTTTGCTGGTGGGCGCGCCCGGCCACGCGCGAGGACCCCTTCGGCGAGGTGCCGGTGCTGGGCGCCGGGCAGCAGAGCCTCTTCGGAACCGACGCGGGACGGCTCCCCGAGGATGCGTCCATCGTCAACATGCACCCCGTCACGGCGCTGTGGCTGGTGGACCTGCTGCTGGAGAAGGAGCTCATCGCCCTCAAGAAGGAGTGGCCTCCGGCCACGCTGAAGCGCGACGAGAGCAACGACAAGCCCCTCTTCCTGGGCGTGCTCTCGAAGCAGACCCCGGTGCTTTCGGGCATGGAGGCACTGGTCGTCCTCGTGCAGCACGGCTACGGCACCACCGAGGGCACCGCCGCCGACGTCACCTTCTGGCTGGCGCCGCATGGAGCAAGCGCGGCGGGGCCGCCGCAGGTGCTGTGCCGCGCCCCGTACACCGAGGGCGTGGCGAAGGCGCGCATCCGCATCCCCTCGTGGGGACAGTGGGAGGTCTACGCGACGGGCGCGGGCGACACGCGCTTCGTGCCCGAGCAGACGCAGGCGACGACGTTCGAGGTGCCCAAGCCCGTGCTCACCGGGCAGCCCTTCGCGCTCGGCACGAAGAAGGTCACCGCCGCCTCGAAGCAGGGTCCGTTCCGCCCGCTTGCCACCGGCAGCTTCGGCGTGAGCGAGCACTGGCCCGTCGCGCTCGCGGGCTACATCGTCTTCGAGTGCTGGAAGGTGCCTCCGCGCGAGCAGCCCGCGCCCGGCGTGCCGCCGCTGCCCGCAACGCTGGCCATGCCCGTCGTCGCGCAGCGCGCCCCGGAAGAGCACACGGCCGATGGAGTTACGTACAAGAGCGGCTACGTCGTCGGCGTGGAGAAGAAGGGCACCAACCCGAAGGTGACCGGGGACTTCTTCTTCAACGAGTTCGTGAAGCGCAAGAATGGAACCAAGGTCTTCGATGGCGACGTGGCGGCCTTCCGGCTCGCCGTCCCCCTGTCCCAGCGGCTCCAGCAGCTGCGCGACATCTGCAAGCCCGCGACGCCCAAGGGGAAGGACTGCCCCCTCACGGTGATCCAGCTGTCTGCCGCCGGCACCTCGCTGCTCGTGAGCCCTTCGCCGAGCAGCCCGGCCGCGCTCGACACGCTGATGGAGAAGGTGGGGCAGCTGTCGCCCTCGGCTCCGCCCGAGCTCTTCAGCATCTCCCGTGAGGATGACGAAGGGGCCGTCCGCATCACCTATTCCCCTCCGGCAGAGTCCACCGGCGCCCTCCAACTGGAGTTCGACCCTGCCCCGGCACTGGGGCGGCTCGCCGCGGAGGTGCTGTCCGGGGAGACGCTCGGAGAGACGCTCCACGTCCGCCCGCGATTCATCGCCCCGAACACCGGCCACGCGCTGCACCTGTCCGGGACGCTCGCCCCCGTGGACGGCATGCAGGACCTGTTCACCGCGTCGGCGGCGCAGTTGCAGGCCGCATGTGGCAACGACTTCCTCGAGGTCGTCGCGGACAAGAACCTGCCGCCGGTGGGACGGTTCGAGTTCGGAGACATCCAGCTCAAGATGGGCGCCGGCACGCTCCGCACGGAGGTGGTCCTCCACGGAGACGCCAACCAGTGGAAGGTGGCCGAGCCCCTCTTCAAGCTCGCGGGGGCCTCCCAGAGCAAGCGCGTGGGCAGCGTCCTCCAAGCGGACTGGCCGCTCGTCGACAAGCAGGGTCAGCATATCCCGGCCATGTGGAGCGGACCGCTCACGTTCACCGCCGAGGTCTCCCAGCCCGGCAAGGTGCTGGCCCCGCCGCCGCCCGTGAAGCATGAGCCCGTGACGGTCGAGCCACGGCTCGAAGGGCTCACCCACGAGGTCCGGGACCGGGAGCTGTGGTTTACGGGCAAGGGCCACTTCATCCCCACGGACTCGGACTTCCGCATCATCTGTGAGCGGAAGGACGCGGCCTCGGGACAGTGGCAAGAGGACACCCTCGTCAACAGCGCCATCCGCTACAAGACGCCGGGCGACCCCGCGTACGGCCGCTGCACGGAGCTGGGCGTGTTCGAGGCCTCCATCCCCAAGACGGCACTGAAGAAGGCTGGAGGCCCCTTCCGCTTCACCTGGCGCCGCAGGCCCAACAAGCAGGGCACCGGCCCGCGCCCGGTGCTGGGCGTCATCCTGGCCGAGCCTGCCACGCCGGAAATCACGCTCGCTGAGCTGGGCCTCTAGCCGCGGCACCCGCCGCTCTCGAACCATGCCCCCACAGAACTCCCAGCAGAACTCCGGACAGACGCCTCCCCCGTGGGACTCCACACGGGAAACGGATGCCACCCACGTGAGCGCGGGCTACCGGGATGCCCTGACCTTCGTGCTCGTGCCGCGCACGCACCTCATCTTCGACACGCCGTCCCCCGCCATCGTGAACACGCTCCGGGCTCCGGGAGCGCTGCGCCTCGAGGTCCCCATCACCGGGAAGGCCGAGAACTTCCAGCCCGGGGTGACGCTGCCCTGCGAGCTGTCCTGGCTGGTGCTTCCAGACGGGGCCACCACGCCGCAGGGGACGCCCGTGGGCGACGCGAAGATGGTGGTCGACCTCAACGGCAACTTCCGGATTGAAGTCGCCGGCAAGGTGCCCGTCGTCGACATCATCGCCCAGAAGCTCATCAACAAGGGGAAGCTGGGCTACAGCGTCACCCCCCAGTTCCCCCACGCCGAGCGCGCCGAGCTCACCCCCATCATCCCCTTCAACATCCCCTGCGGCATCAACTCGAAAAAGCCCGAGGGAGCGCAGGTCCGCATCGGGGAGCTGGTGACCTTCACGCCCCACTTCGCGTCCGTGCTCAACGCGGCAGACCTGGAGCTGCGCGTCGTGGAGCTGGACGAGGGCTCGAGCGAGGTGGCGTCCGGCGCGGGCCGGTTCGCCTTCACGCACCGGTGGGCGCCCGCCGCCTTCTACCTCTTCCGCAGCAACAGCAGCGTGGACTGGGCCATCGGCTTCATGGACGACACCTGCGAGCACTTCGCGGACGTGGGCGACGAGGAAGAGGGCAGCTACGAGTTCGGCTGGCAGCTCTGGGGCCGGAGCGCTCCGGAGGCGCCCCAGACCCTGCTGCTGGAGAACAAGGAGTTCCTCAAGCTGCCCAAGCCTCATCTCGAAGAGCTGAAAGTCGAATACGACGAGTCCTGGGAAGGCACCTGGGAGGTCCACGGGAAGATCTCCGGCGTGGCGCCACGCGCGCGCCTCGTGCTGGAGGTGGCGGTGGTGGAGATGGCCGAGCAGCCGGCGCCCACGGTCACCCCCGCGCTGACGCCCACGCCCCTGCTGACGCCGAAGCCCCTCGTGACGCCGCCAATTCCCACGCCCCAGGCCGCAGCGGCCTCCACGCAGGCCGAGCCCCCGGCGGACCACCGCACCCCCACCGTCCGGGTGCAGCTCGGCCCCGACGGCGGCTTCGAGGCCCACCTGGGCGAGCGACACTGGGGCGCCGGGCTGCTGCCGGGCTCGCAGGCGGCTGTCGCTCCGAAGGGGTACGCCATCGTCACGCTCGCGGCCGCCAGCCGCGAAGGCAAGCCGGGCCCCCTCCAGCCCTACCTCGACTTCGACGAGAACAAGTATTCGCCCTTCAAGGGAGAAGGGCTGTCCTGGGACGTGGACTCGGAGTGGGTCTGCTCGGAGGAGGCCGCCTCCATGGTGACGCGGCCTCCCAAGCCGAAGCGGCGCAAGTCCGGGCTGTCCCTCAACCCGGCACCCGGGCCCGAGGTGGGCGACCCGAAGACGCCCATCACCTTCGAGGACATGTGGAAGGACATCATCGCCTGGGAGGGCGTGGTGCCGTACATGTACCTGGACACGGAAGGCTGGGTGACTGTCGGCGCCGGCAACCTGCTCAAGACGATTGAGCCGACGAAGCCCGGGGACAAGCTCGCGGCGAAGACGCACCCCTTCCAGAACATGGACGCGGCCCGGGTGGCCACTCCGCAGGAAATCACGGAGGCCTTCAACAAGGTGAAGGCCATGCCTCCGAAGCTCTTCTACACGGAGTACGCCCAGCGGCCGAAGATTGCTCTCACGGACGTGTACATCAAGCAGTTGGCGAAGGCGCGCTACGAGGAGGAGTTCCTCCCCGCCGTGAAGGCCGGCTTCCCCGACTTCGAGACCTACCCCCGGGCCGCGCGGCGCGGGATTCTCGACGTGACGTACAACGTCGGCATCTCCGTGCCCAAGGAGTGGAAGAAGCTCATCGCGGCGGTGAAGGCACGCAACTGGACGGTGGCGTCCGTCGAGTGCCGCACCAAGCCGCAGAACAAGGAGGACACGCGCAACGAGTGGCGCAAGGCCCTCTTCCTCCACGCCGCGAGGACGGACTGGAAGAAGCCGACCGCCTGACGCGCCAGGGGCGCTACTTCACCCGCTCGATGCGGTGCTTGCGCCCCTTGATGCGACCCTCGCTCAGGCGCTGGAAGGCCACCCGCGCCACGCGCCGCGCGACGGCGACGTAGGCGATGTGGTCCTGGATTTCGATCTTCCCCACGTCGGTGGCGTTGAGCCCGCCCGCCTCTCCCGTCAGCGCGCCGAGGATGTCTCCGGGCCGCATCTTGTCCTTGCGTCCGGCGGAGATGTAGAGCGTCTCCCAGTTGGACTCGAGCTTCACCGCGCCACGCGGGTCCGCCGAGGGCAGCGCCTCCACGTCCCCGCGCTCCAGCTTCACGCCGGTGGCGTGCTCGATGTCCTCCACCTTGCGCGTGTCGCGCGGCGTGACGAGCGAGATGGCCAGGCCCGTGCGCCCCGCGCGCCCCGTGCGGCCGATGCGGTGCACGTACGGCTCCGGCTGGATGGGCAGGTCGAAGTTGATGACCGCGTCCAACGCCTCCACGTCGATGCCCCGGCCCGCCACGTCCGTGGCGATGAGCACCCGCGTGCTCCCGTTGCGGAACTTCGCCATCACCTTGTCCCGCTCGAACTGCTCCAGGTCCCCCTGGAGGCCATCCGCGCTGACGCCCGCCTCGGTGAGCGCCTTCTCCAGCTCCGTGACGGTCACCTTGAGGTTGCAGAAGATGATGGCGGACGCGGGCTGGTACTGCCGGAGGATGCGGATGAGAAACTGCGTCTTCTCCTCCAGCGCGCAGTCGTAGCGGAGCTGCTGGATTGCGGGGCCCCCGCCCTCCTCCTCCACCGTCACGCGCGTGGGCTTCTTCTGGAACGTCCGGCTGAGCGCCTCGATGTCCGGGGGGAACGTCGCGGAGAAGAGCACCGTCTGCCGCGCCGGGGGCATGGCGGCGAGGATGCGCTCCATGTCCTCGCGGAAGCCCATGTCGAGCATCCGGTCCGCCTCGTCCAGCACCACCGTGGCGAGCTGCCGCGTCCCCAGCACCTCGCGGTCCAGCAGGTCCAGCACGCGGCCCGGCGTCCCCACGGCGAGGTGGGCGCCCTTCTCCAGCGCCTCCACCTGGGGACGGATGGGCTGGCCGCCCGCGAGCACCAGGACTTGAAGGCCGGGCAGCCTGCGGGCCAGCCGGCGAATCTCACCAGCCACCTGGGCGCACAGCTCACGCGTGGGGCAGAGCACCAGCGCCTGGAGCCGGCGGTCCTGCAGGCGGACTTTCTGCAGGATGGGCAGCGCGAAGGCCGCCGTCTTCCCGCTGCCCGTCTGGGCCTGGCCCACCAGGTCCTGGCCCTGCAGCAGCACCGGGATGCTCTGCGCCTGGATGGGGGTGGCGGTCTTGAACTCCAGCTCCTCGAGGACCTGGAGCAGTGGCGGGGACAGCGGGAGCGCGGCGAAATCCATGACGGCCTCGAAGGAGCAGAGGCGCGAAAGGTGCCTCGGGGGTTCTGGGGGCCCCTTGTAACAGCCGGCGGACCGGGAACAAGCCCGGTCCACCGGGCAGGCAGGCGACCAGGGCCTGCCCGCCGGGGGCCGTCAGGTGCTCAGGGCGCGCACGCGGCCAGCGAGGTTCTGGGTGAAGAGCCGGTAGATGCGCAGCGCGGCGGCCTCGTGCGTCTCCAGGAAGTGCTCGAAGTCGACGCGGCTGATGCGCAGCGCGCGCACCGTGGTGCGGGCGCGGACGTGCGCGGAGACGGGCCCGTCCTGCACGAGCGAAATCTCTCCGAGGAACGCCCCCGGCCCCAGCGTGTTGAGGTGCCGCGCGTCCGCCTCCGGACCGCTGTAGACCTCCACGGTGCCGTCCATGAGGACGAAGAGCCCCGTGCCCTGGGTGCCCTTCTCCAGCAGCACCGCGCCCGGCGTGATGACGACCTGCCGGGCCAGCCGGTACAGGTCCTTCATGTCCTCCAGGGACAGCTCGCCGAAGATGGGGATGGCCTTGAGGAAGCTGTAGCCGTTGGCGGCCGGGGCCGTGGCGCCCGCGGAGCGGCGGACGAGCATGGCCTCCGCCTCCGCCTCCATGCCCATGCGCCGCAGCAGCCGCGCCTTCTCCGTCACCAGCGCCGGGTCCGCCCGCGCCGCGCCCGAGGTGCTCACCGCGTCCGCCAGCACCGCCAGCGCGCGGTGGGTGAAGCCCTCCGCGTCCAGCAGCCCGCAGATGCGCACCACCGCCTCCACGTAGCGCGGGTCCTCCGCCTTCACCCCGCCCAGCGCCTCCACCTCCGCGTGCGACTGGCCCAGCTCCCGGTAGAGCGCCGCCGCCTCGAAGGGACGGCCCAGGCGCACCAGCACGGGCGCCATCGACTCGCGCGCGCCCAGGCTCCGGTACACCTCCAGCGCGCGCTCCAGCGCCCCGGCCCGCTCGAAGGCCGCCGCCGCGCGCTCCGCCTCACCCGCGCGCAGGTACGCCTCCGCCGCCTCCGGGTACTGCCCGCTCTGGGCGTAGAGGTCCGCCACGGTGGCGTCCTCGCCGTCGCCGTCCATCAGCCGGGCCGCGCCCAGGAAGTCGCGCGCCCGCCGCAGCACCTCCACCAGCCCGCGGCGCTCCTTCACCGGCCGCTGGGCGGCTTCCTTCCTGAGGCGCTCGCGCTGCGCGTCCCCCAGCTCCTCGTAGAGCTGCGTGGCCTGGTCCGTCTGCTGCAGTTCCACCAACGACCGGACCGCCCGCAAGGCGCCCTCCGGTGGCGTGATGCTGCGCCCGCCGCCTGACCCCTGGCCGCCTGCGCCTGCCGTTCCTGCCATGTCCTGCCTCCCCTTCGGTCAGACCGTCCAGCATATGCTGGCCCCGGCCCGGGCCCGTGTCGGAATCAGGTGCCAGGAAGCAGTCGGCACCCAAGGACACGGGCTACAGGGATGTTGGCACAGAGACGACCGTTGGATCTGCCCGAACGCGGAATTCCGGTACCCTGCCCGGGATGCGACGCGCGCCCGCCCCCACCGTCACCGTCTGGCGCCCGCCCCTGCTCCCCGACGTGCAGGTGGTGCGTGTGGAGGACGACGCGCGCCTGTGGACCGGACATTCCGTTCAGTACGCCATTGGAGTGACGTACGCGGGGGCCTTCGACTTCTGGTACCGCAAGCGGGTGTGGACCCACGCGCCCGGGTGCAGCCTCAAGCTCAAGGAGCCGGGCGAGGTCCACCGCGACATGCGGGTCCACGCGCCCGTCACCGCGCAGTCGGTCGCCTTCACGCCCCGGCTGGTGGACGAGGCCGCGCGGCAGTTGGGGCTGCCCGCCACGCCGCACCTGTCCACCGCGCTGTCCCGGGGCCAGGGGCGCACCGAGGCCGTGGCCCTGGCGCTGCATGCGGCGCTGGCCCGGCGCTCGTCCGACAGGCTGGAGTGCGAGTCGCTGCTCGTGGAGACGCTCGAGGCGCTGCTCGCCGAGTATGCCGAGCGCACACCGCCCGTGCCCTGCCCTGCCCACCGGCCGGCGGCACAGCGGGCGCGGGACTGGCTTCGCGAGTGTTTCACGGAGAACGTGGGCCTGGCGGCGCTGGCCGAGGCCGTGGGCCTCAACCGGTTCCACCTGCTGCGCGTGTTCCGCGCCGAGTTCGGCCTGCCGCCCCACGAGTACCTCACGCACGTGCGCGTGGCCCACGCCCGGGAGCTGCTGTCGCGGGGGCTGCCCGCCGGGCAGGTCGCGGTCGAGGTGGGCCTCTACGACCAGAGCCAGCTCAACCGGCACTTCAAGCGCATCGTCGGGCTGACGCCGGGGCAGTACGCCCGGGCCGTCAGTCAATAACGCCCAAGCGCCGCACGCCGCAGCCCGCCTATTCCTCGCGTCCTCGACCCGCCGCGCCCGCGGCGCTCATCCCGACGAGGAATGACGATGAATGCAATCCCCTGTCTCATCCTGACCGCGTGCCTGCTGGCGGCCCCCGCCTTCGCCGCCGATGCCGGCAGCCCGGCCCCCGGTGGCCTCCGGGTGACGTGGCTCGGACACGCGGCCTTCGAGGTGGTGTCCCCCGGCGGCACGCGGCTGCTCATCGACCCGTGGCTGAAGGAGAACCCGAAGACGCCCGCGGCCTGGAAGGAGCTGTCCCGCTTCGCCCAGGAGAAGCCGGCGGCCATCCTGGTGACACACCCGCACGGAGACCACGCGCCGGACGTGCCCGAGCTGGCCCGGGTGAGCGGAGCGCTGGTGGTCAGCACCGGCGAGCACCTGCGCGCGATGAAGATTCCGGAGGCGCAGCACCACAGCGTCAACGTGGGCGGCTCGTTCAAGCTGGGGGACATCACCGTGCACGCGGTGCCGGCGATGCACTCCTCGGAGCCGGGCGGCCGGCCGCTGGGCTACGTAGTGACGTTCGCCGACGGGCGCTCGCTGTACCACACGGGTGACACGGGGCTCTTCGGCGACATGGCCCTCATCCACGAGCTGTACCGCCCGGACATCGTGCTGCTCACCACGGGAGGCGCCCGGTGGGGAATGGACCCGAAGACGGCGGCACTCGCCATGCGCAAGTACTTCAAGCCCTCCATCATCATCCCCATGCACTTCGGCACCTTCGAGCCGCTCGCGGGAGAAGCCGAGGTGCGCGCGGCCTTCGCCAATGACAAGCGCGTGCGGTTCCTCACGATTGGACAGGCCACCGTCCTCTGAGCATCCCCTGCCCTCCATGTTCCGGAAGGCAGGGGCACTCCGGACGTCAGCGAAGCTCCGGCGCCTCGCAGGCGTCTCCCACTCCGTCCAGGTCGGCGTCGGCCTGGTCGGGGTTGGGCAGCCGGGGGCAGTTGTCGTGGGTGTCCATGATGCCGTCCTCGTCGTCATCCGGGTCGCAGACATCGCCCACGGTGTCGCCGTCGACGTCCGCCTGGTTTGCATTGGCGTCCACCGGGCAGTTGTCCACGAGGTCTTCCACACCATCCGCGTCATCGTCCGTGTCGCAGGCGTCACCGGCTCCGTCCGTGTCCAGGTCGGACTGGTTGGCGTTGCTCACCGCCGGGCAGTTGTCCGAGGCGTCCAAAACGCCGTCGCCATCCGCGTCACCGAGCACGAGGTCGCTGCCGTCACAGTCCTGGTCGACGCCGTCGCCCGGGACTTCCGTCGCGCCCGGGTGGATGCTGGCGCTGTTGTCATTGCAGTCATCGCCGCCCAGCGCGGTGGCCACATGGCCATCGCCGTCCGCGTCGGAGCTGGCCGTCGCGCACTCGATGGGCTCCGAGTAGGTGATGGCGTCGGAGTTGTCGTGGATGGCGACGCGGTAGCGGTAGGTCGTCGAGGGCAGGCGGCCCCGGTCGACATGGCTGGAGAAGCCGTAGGAGCCCGTGGTGACGGTGGCCCAGAAGGAGGACCCGGGCGTGGTCCGCTGGAGGACGGCCTTCGAGAAGTCGGAGAAGTAGCTCATCCCGGACCAGGCGACCCACAGGTCCGTGGCGCGGTTGGGGTACTCCGGGGAGCAGTACCGCATGGTGACGCCGGGCGGCGGGTCATTGACGATGGAGAAGGCATACGCCGCGCCGGGGTTGTACGTGGTCACCCCGAGCTGCGACACGTACAAGGCCCTCGTCCCCGTGGGGAACTTCGTCCCGGCGGCGACCGTCACCTTCTTGACGGACGTGTCCGTGTAGTTGACGTCGAACTGGTAGTTGCCCTGGTAGCCGCTCCAGACGTAGAGCCCCCGGAAGCTCACCGTGAAGGTCTGCCCCGGCGCTGCTGGCACCGTGGGGCTGTAGGCCGTCTTGTTATAGCTGGCATAGTCCGAGTTCGCGTAGACGCGCAGCGCGCTCGCCTTGAAGGTGCCGACGCCTCCGTTCTTCAGCACCAGGTACACGTCGCCCGTCGTCGCCGCGGAGGCCATCAGCGGACACACCACCGCCAGGGCCAGAAGCCAATTCCATCTCTTGCTCACGTGGACATCCCTTGCTTGTGAAAGCGAATGGAACCTTGCTGGCTGAGTTCCTATTGCAGGCAATGGCTCCACGGAGCGCGCCGCTCCCTGCCTCGGCGCGGCGTCACGGGAATTGATTCACATATCTGGAAACGCGCTTCACCAACAACCGTGTTGCACGGACAGCAGCCGAGCGTCTGAAGCTACTTCGCCTTGCGCGCCGGGGCCTTCGCCTTGCGCGCGGGCGCCTTCTGCTCCCCGTCCCCGAGCCGCAAGCTCGCGAGGACGATGCGGCTGAGCAGCGCGTACACCGGCGCCGGGTCGAAGTCCTCGTCCAGCAGGTGCTGCAGCGACAGGCCGTCCACGCACGCCTTGATGATGGCCGCGTAGTGGCGGTCCACCGGCTCCGGCTTCGCGTCCTCGCCGCTGCGGGCGTGCGCCACCGTGAGGGCCACCTCCTCGTCCACGCAGCGCAGGGACTCGGCGACGGCGGGCGTCAGCTCCTTGTTGCGCAGCCCCATGGCGAACAGCTCGTAGCGCACGCGGAACTGCTCCGGCGTCTCCTTCAGCAGCTGCTCCCCCCACGCGAAGCCCGCCTCGGCCAGCTGCTCGGGCGGCGTCTCCTCGCGCAGCCGCCTCAAGTCGACCAGGTACTTCTCCCGGGCCTCCTTCGCGACGGCCAGCAGCAGCGCGTCCTTGCTGCCGAAGTAGTAGTGCACCAGGCCCTGGTTCACCCCGGCCACGCGCGCCACCTCCTTCACCGTCGTCGCGTCGTAGCCGCGCTCCGCCAGCACGCGGTAGCCGGCGGCGATGAGCCGCTCCCGGGCGTCGGGTTCCGCGGGTTCCGGTTTCGCGCCGGGCGCCTTCGAGCCGCTGCGTGGACGGGCCATACGGTGTCCATAGGTCAGGCGATGTAGGCCGGCAAGCCCTCCCGCGAGCGTCTTGACAGGACGCGTCACGAGCCTTAGTTAGTCGTGTAGCTAATTTAGTCGAGCGACTAAAACCTGGAGGCAACCGATGCGCGTCCCGTCCCTGAAGTCCCTGAAGGTGTCCAAGGCCGTCCTGCTGGCGGTCCCCCTGCTGGCGTCGCCGGTGCTCGCCGACGATGAGGCCCCTGGAGAGCAGATTCCCGGCCACGAGCGGGAGCGCCAGAGCGCGTTGCTCCTGGAGGTGATGCCGCCCGCGCTGGACGGGTCCATGTACGGCATCCGCATGGACATCGCGCCCTCCAGGGAGGGACCGCTGTCCTTCGGCCTGATGGGCCGCGCGGGCCAGTGGGGCAACTCGCTGGGGGCGAAGACGCGCTTCGACGGCGTGGGCCGCAGCCAGGTGAAGCTGAACTACGCGGTGGGCGTGGACGGCCGCTACACCCTGGGCTCGTTCGCCAACGGCACGCTGCGCCCCTTCGTGGGCCTGACGGCCGGCTTCGAGGAGTTCGTCAGCCGCTCGGGCAAGGGCCCCTCGGAGAGCGCCACCACGACGGCGTTCCTGGAGCCCGCCGCGGGCGTCATGTGGCGGCCGGGCGCGGGCCGCGTGGGCCTGTCCGCGCGCGTGGGCCCGGGCTTCACCTTCACGGACGTGCGAGAGCTCCAGGTCCAGGCCGGTGACCTGCGCCTGCGCCAGGTGTACCCCACCGCGTCGCTGGGCCTGCTCGTCGTCCTCTGAAAGACGGGCTCCGGGTGACTCCCGCGGGAGTCACCCCTCCAGCGCCTCGAGCAGCTCACGCACCGCGCTGCGCGTAGCGCCCGTCTGACTGCGCGCCACCGACTCCAGCATCGCCTTCGCCCGCGTCAGGGTGTCGTGCTCCACGCCTTCCAGCGCGCCCAGCGCGGCGCCCTGCAGCTCCGGCTCATCGCCCGAGCACAGCTGGCCCTCCAACACGGAGAGGGCCTCCTGCGAAAAGGCAGCATGCCGCAGCAGGGCCACGGCGGCGACCGCCGCCACGTCGGGGTTCGAGTCCTGGAGGTGGCGGCGCAGCACGTCCAACACGCCCGAAGAGGCCGGGCCGGCCATCCCCAAGAGCGACACCGCTTCCAGGCGGAGGGTAGACTGGACATCGTCCGCCGCGCGCAGCAGCGCGGGCTCCAGGTCCCGGAGGACAGGGGCTGAGCGTCCCTGACGGCGCACCTCCTCCAGCAGCCCCCGGAGCGAGACCAGCGCGAGGTACTGCCGTGCGCCATCTGCCTTGCGCACCTGTTCCACCAGCGCGGGCGTGGTGAGGTCCGGTGCCAGGAGGGCCAACGCACCGAGCGACTCCAGCGCCGCACCTGCCACGGGCTCCTCGTCGGCCAGCCGTGCCAGCAGCTGCGGCAGCATCGACAGCGCCGCGTCTCCGAGGCCTCCTGTGGCGCCCGCGGCGGCGCGCCGGACGGCGGGATGCGCGTGGCTCAGCGCCGCCTCCAGGGTGGGCAGCTGGCCGGGCGCCGCGCGGCACAGGCTGGCCAGCAGCAGCGCCGCCTCCTCCACGCCTGGCGCCTCGACGGCCATCCGAGCCAGCGCCGCCAGCACCGCGTCCATGGCGCGCGCGGCGAGGTGCTCGGGCGGCGGCCACCAGGCCACCTGCAACAGGGACAGGATGGGCGCCTGGACCCGGGAGCCAGGCCGGACCAGCTCCTCCAGGAGCAGCTGCGCCGTCCGCTCCCGCAGGGCCTCGTCCGGGGCGCCGAGCGCATCGCCCAGCGCCTCCAGGGCGAGCTCCAGCGCCTCGTCGTCGGAGGTGGAGAGCCAGCTCACCCACTCATCAACGGTTCGAACGCGGCTCACGAAGGTCTCCCCATCCAGAAGCCACCGGGTGCAATCCCCCGGGGACAGGGGAACCGATAATCCAGACGAAGACGGGCCCGCCAGCGCTTTTGCGCACGGCGGGCCCGCGCCCTCTCAGGCGTGGCTCACCAGAAGTGCTCCTGCTCGATGGTCACCACCCGGCGCGACTCCGGGAACAGGATGACGAAGAGCTTGAAGTCCGAGCCCACCAGCGGGCTGGCATAGGACGCCACCTGCACGGCCTCCACCCCATTCCAGTACGTGGAGAGCAGCGCCTGCGGCACGTTCAGCGTGGAGAAGATGGGCAGCAGCTGCGGCTCCAGGTTCGCGTAGGGGAAGGTGCCGGTGGCGTAGTAGCCGTACTGCGAGAAGAAGGGCATCTGCTCGACGGCGCGCGTGGCCATGGCCAGCGTGGGCTGCCCCGTGAAGGGGAACGGGAAGTCGTAGGTCTTCAGCCAGCCGTAGCAGGCCCCCTCGCAGCCCCAGTAGAGGTCCTCCTGGATTTCGGCCAGGTTGGGCGGCAGGGGCTGCTCGTTGAGCTGGAGCGTGTAATTGGTCGGGGCCGACTGCGTGACGCAGCCGCCGGACAGGCAGCTCGTCTGGAGGCGGAACTGCTTGCCCGCGCCGGAGCCGCTGCTCACGACCACGAGGTACTCGCCTCCCGCGACGACGTTGACGGCGGAGATGCGACTGAGCTGGCCGTAGCCGGAGTCATCGTCCACCGCGACCAGCGTGGTGCCATAGCTGCCATTCGCCTGACGGGGGCCGTACAGGAAGAGGCCCGTGTCCAGGTACATGGAGCTGCCCAGGTGCGTCACCTCCAGCTTCATCGTGGACGAGGCGCCCGCGGGCACCACGAAGCTGAACGAGAAGTACTGCGGGGTCATCGTGAACTGCGTCTGGATGGAGCCGGGCAGGTTGACCCTTCCCATGTACGCGGTGCTGTCCACGATGTTGCCGCTCGCGGGCGCGGGCGGCGGGTAGAGCACCGGCGCAGTGCTCTCGCCGAGCGACGGCACGGGAGCCACGTCATCTCCGGTGACGCCACCACAGGCGGCGGCCACGGCCAGCATCGACACGAGACACGACTTCAGCAATTGCAAGCGCATCGGGAATCCTCTCGGGGTGTGCTTCAGGGGGGCGAGCCAGTGAAGCAGATCCACGCAATGCGGTGCGAGCACGTCACCCCCACGTCACGGACGCGGTGCGGCGCGAAATCGACCTGGCACTGGCGACACAAGAATGGGCCCGCGGTGTTCCGACCGCGACCTCGCCGCCGGCCGGAGCCGCGTCACCTGAAAGCAGTCCGAATGCACCCACCGTTCTCTTCCCGTCTTCACGGCGCATGGCGGCATCCCCTGCAACGGCTCGGTGCCGCACTCGCGCTGGCCCTCTGCCTGGGAGCTGGCGCCGGCTGCGACGACGACACGCGGACTCCCCGGCCCACCGCGCCGCCCGAGGCAGACAACGCGGCCCTGGACGTCCTCCCCGGCGTGCTCCCCAACGCCGTCGACCTGTCCCGACTGGTGACGCTCGAGGCCAGCGACCCGGCGGCGCGCTTCACGGGCAGGCTCGACCTCGACCGCGTCGGCGCGTTCGGCCACTCCTTTGGTGGCTCCGCCGCGGCGGAGGCATGTCGGACGGATGCGCGCGTCAAGGCGGGGCTCAACATGGACGGCACGTTCCATGGTCGCCTGGAGACGGAAGTCCACGTCCCGTTCCTCGAGCTCGCCCTTTCCTTCCTCCGCTTCTACGTGCCAGCTGCAACCGCAAGCACATACGGCCTGAGCACACTCGAGGGGCAGCGCGCATTAACCCTGGTTAACACCTACGTGCGTGCCTTCTTTGACACGCACCTGCGCGCGCGCTCCACGCCCCTTCTAGAGGGAAACTCCGCCGCATTTCCAGAGGTGGAGCTCGTCGTGCACACGCCCTGAACCCGACGCAGATGGGCCGGACGGAGGGGAGCCGGCCGACCCGGGAGCGCCCGTGCGTTTCCAGCAGAGGTGGAGAGCCCCGCAACTCAGGCTGCGTGGTATCTTCAATTTCATGTCTGCATTGGATCGGACTCGGGCCGCGACCACCTCGCCGGACGCGAAGGGCGAGACGCAATGGACGTTGGAGGTTGGGGAGGAGGGACAGGACGCGCTCCACGTGACGCTGCCGTACGAGCATGGCCGGAAGGCCTATGACTCGTCCACGGTGCGCCGCTTCCGGTTGACGGTGGTGGAGGGGCCTGGAGCGGGGAGCACGTGGGAGTCCACGGCGGACATGTGCTCGGTGGGCTCGCACCCGCTCAACGACTTCGCGCTGGAAGACTCCACGGTGTCGCGCTTCCACTGCGAGGTGCGCATCGGCCCGAAGGGGCCGCAGGTGAAGGACCTGGACAGCCTCAACGGCGTCATCGTGGACGGCGTGCAGGTGATGGAAGGCGTCCTTCGCAGCGGCACGCTGCTGCGGCTGGGGCGCGTCGTGCTGCGCTTCGACTTCAGCGCGGAGAACAACCGGCTGTCCCTGTCGGAGAGCACGCGCTTCGGCACGCTGGTGGGCGCGTCGGTGCCCATGCGCGGGTGCTTCGCGATGATGGAGCGCGCGGCGGCGCGGGACGTGACAGTGCTGCTGGAGGGAGAGACGGGCACCGGCAAGAGCCAGGCTGCGCTCGCCATCCACCAGGCCAGCCGCCGCAGCGAAGCGCCCTTCCTGGTGGTGGACTGCGGCGCCATCCCCTCGCACCTGCTGGAGAGCGAGCTGTTCGGCCATGAGAAGGGCGCCTTCACCGGCGCGCTCCAGCGCCGCGTGGGCGCCTTCGAGGAGGCCGCGGGCGGCACCGTCTTCCTGGATGAGATTGGCGAGCTGCCTGCGGAGCTCCAGCCCAAGCTGCTGCGCGTGCTGGAGAACCGCGAGATTCGCCGCGTGGGCAGCAACACGCACCTGCCGGTGGACGTGCGCATCATCGCCGCCACGCACCGCGACGTGCGCGCGGAGGTGAATGCGGGCCGCTTCCGCTCGGACCTCTTCTTCCGGCTCGCGGTGCTGCGCATTCCCCTGCCCCCGCTGCGTCAGCGCCCGGAGGACCTGCCGCTGCTGGTGGAGGGCATCCTCGACTCGCTGGGCGCGGACCGCGAGCGCACCGCCTCCCTGCGCACGCCGGACTTCGTCGCGCGGCTGCGGCACGCGGCCTGGCCGGGCAACGTGCGCGAGCTGCGCAACTACCTCGAGCGGTGCCTCGTGTTCGAAGAGGCAGTGGACCTCACCGAGGAGGAAGCCCAGCGCGGGGGCCCTCCCGAGGTGGACCCGTCCCAGCCGTACGCGGAGCAGCGCCGCCGCATGGTGGACGACTTCGAGCGGCGCTACCTGCGCGCGCTGCTGGAGAAGCACCAGGGCAAGGTGGCCCAGGCCGCCGTCACCGCCGGCATGGACCGCGTCCACCTGTACCGGCTGCTGCGCCGTCACGGCATCAAGCCATGAGCGGAGGGCGTGGCGTCAGCGCAGCCCCGTGACGCGCGAGCGCCCCTCCCCCGCAGTGGGCTCGGTGACGAAGCCCGCGTGCAGCCCCTCCAGCACCGCCCCGGTGGCCACCAGCCCCGGGCCCGTTGACTCCGTCACCCATGAGGGCAGGTGCAGCAGCCCCCCGGGCACCTCCCTCGCTGGCAGCCGGTCCATGTGGAGGGTGACGGCCAGCTCCACCGGCCCCGGCCTCGCCGTCTCCTCCACCAGCTCCAGCGCCGCCGCCAGCACCCGCGCACGCACGGCCCGCGCGCCAGCCGCGTCCTCCGGCAGCGCGGCCACGGCCAGGATGCAGCCACTGCCCTCCACGCGCACGTCCAGCCCCGCGCCGCGCGCCGCCACGCTCGCGCGCTCCAGCAGCGCATCCAGCCGCTCCAGCGCGGCGGCCGCCGGTGCGCCCTTGAGCCGCGCCTCCGCGTACAGCGCGACCGCGTGCCCGGCCCGTGCCAGTGCGTGCCCCCCTCGCACGGCACCTCGCAGCTCCTCCAGCAGCGCATCCACGTCCGGGTAGCGGTCCTCGCGCTGCTTCGCCAGGCAGCGCAGCACCACCGCGTCGAGCGCGGCCGGCACGGGCGCATGCTCACCCGGGCGCGGAGGCGGCGCGTGCAGGTGCTGCTCCTCCACCTCGTGCCGCGTGGTGCCCTGGAAGGGAGGCCGTCCCGTCACGAGCTGGAACAGGAGCACCCCGAGCGCATACAGGTCCGTGCGCGCATCGGGGGGCTCACCGCGAATCTGCTCGGGCGCCATGGACAGCGGCGTGCCCAGCGCCACGCCGGTGTGGGTGAGCGTCGAGGCGCCCGGTGCATCCGGCGTCAGCCCCTTGGCCACGCCAAAGTCCACCAGCTTCACGTGGAGCGCCTCGCCCCTGCCCGACACGCGCACCACGTTCTGCGCCTTCAAGTCACGGTGCACCACGCCCGCGCCGTGTGCGGCCCGGAGCGCGGCGCCCACCTGCTCCACCACCTCCAGCGCCTCGTCGGGGGACAGCGGCCCACGCGCGGCCAGCTCGGCGGCGAGGTCCCTCCCCTCCAACCACTCCATCGCGATGAAGGGCCGGCCGTCCGGCAGCTCCCCGAAGCCGAGCACACCGACGACGTTCGGGTGGCTCAGCCGCTGGAGCGTGGCCGCTTCCCGACGGAAGCGGCGCAGCGCGGTGACGGTGGCGGCGGACTGCGAGTGCAGCACCTTCAGCGCCGCCGCCGCGCCCGAGTGCGAGTCCCGGGCGCGGTACAGCGTGGAGACGGGCCCGCGGTAGTGGACACGCTCCACCACCCAGCGCCCCACCAGGGCACCGGCGCCCAGCTCCTCACCGTACAGCGGTTCTTCTCCTCCAGGCGCCATGAGGACGCTCGCGGTGACCGGCTACCGCGTCTGCTGGCACACGGCTCCGTCCGCGGGCCGCTCCGGCACCGTGTCGCAGGCCGCGTGGAGGAAGGTCGTCACCGGGTGCATCCAGACATTCCCATACGTGTCCGTGCACTGCTCGTAGTCCCTGTCACCGGGCGTCACCGGCCCCTCCTGGAGGGCACACTGCCCCGGCGTCGGCGGATTGAGCGAGGTGAAGCACGCCCCCGTCACCCGGGCGGCGCAGTTCCGGCTCTGCCCGGGCATGGTGGAATCCGGCAGCGCGCACAGCCGGCTGGCCGAGTATGCCGGCCCGCTCGCCCAGTCCGGGTCGTAGCAGGAGAACATCTTCGTATAGATGGAGCCCTTGAGCTCCAGGGTGTCCCCCACCACGTGGTACTGCACCGTTTCCCCCGTGCGCACCACCTGCACGTCCACGTTGACGCCCCGGGCGAGCACCGAGGAGACACCGCCCACCATGCGGCCGAACACGGTGCCGTAGAAGGCCCCCTCGCGCACGCCGTACACCTCCGTCTCCGGCAGGGCGTAGCGGGCGGTGGAGCCAGCGGACACGTCCACGTCGACCGTCCCGTGCGCCGTGGTGCTGCTCCAGGGCGCGGTCATCACGCTGAAGTACGTCCCCGGCGTGCAGGAGATGGTGGCCACCGGCACCGGCGACGTGCCGGAGCAGCTCCCCGTCGCCTCACCCAGGTTGCGCGCATCGGCATGGTTGCAGCCCGCGACGCCGCGGCACACGCGAAGGACCGTCGGGAAGGTCGTGCTGGAGCCCAGCGTGGGCGCCGGCCCGGAGCAGGACGTCGGCCCGCCCGCGCCGATGAGCACCGTGCCGCTCGCATCGCAGACGCCGATTCCATCCGCCTTCCAGCCGCAGTCGCGCAGCGGACCGCTCTGGCCGGAGCCGCACGCCTGGAAGCTGGACAGGTGCACCGAGGAGACCGGGTCGTGCTCCGCGGGGCGCGTCTGGGCCTCCAGCGTGTAGACGTTGGCGAAGGTGCCCATCGCGTGCTCTCCCCGCATGGACAGCTCCACGCGCTGGCCCAGGGCGTTGTTGCGCGCCAGCAGGCAGGAGGACACCCGCTCCAGACAGTCCGACGTGGGCGCGGAGGTCGCCCACTGCGGGCACAGCCCCGCCTTGCCCTCCCACTGCCTCATGACGGGGGGCGACGACAGCGGGTCCCTCCAGTTGATGGTCTGCCCCGGCAGCAGCGCGCAGCTCACCAGGTACGACATGAACTTCTGCGCGTCCGGGTCCCCCAGGCGCCGGTGCGTGGCGGCATGGACGGTGTTCGCGGGGTTGAAGAGCGCCGCGAGCCCCGTGGTCGCCAGCTTGTCGTTCGAGTCCGGGTTGGCGGAGATGGCGTTGAGCACCAGCGCATGCGTGGTGAGCGAGTTGGCGATGCGGATGTCCGACTCCCGAGACGCCAGCTCCGCCCCATCCTCTTCGTGAAGCACGGTTCCACAACCCGACAGGGCCAGCATCAGGGACAGGGTGAGAGGGAGCAGGCGACACGAACGGACGGACATGGAGCTTTCCTCCAACAGGGACGCAGGGATGGCGGGGATGCGCGGCGGGAAAGCACGTGCCGAGCCAGCCCCCGGAAAACCCGGCCTCGCGAGGATAGCCGTCTTCAGCCCTCGGGCCTTGTAGCGTGAAAGGTCACAGATTCGCCGCGTTGTGACCTCGCGCGCTACACGGCGCACAGGGCGGCCCTGAGGGCCTCCAGGCGCGGGCGCCACAAGGGAGCCCCTTCCACGGCCAGCTCGGCCCGTGCCAACCAGGCCCGGGCTGCGTCCGTGCGCGCGGCGTGGAGGGCGCCCCGGGCGGCCTGGAGGAAGAGCTCCGCCTTCTCGTCGGGCGAGGCGTACGGGTCCGCCTCCTCCGCCAATGCGTCCCACGCTTGCGAGTCCCAGGCCGCGCCGTCCGCCTCGGCGTCGCGCACCTGAAGCTCCACCAGCCGCCGCATGACGGCGGTGGGGGGCAGCGACTCCGGCGGACAGTGGGACTCAATCCACCGGAGCTGCCGGCCGGCCTCGGCCAGGTCCCCCAGCGCCGCGCCGATGCGGGCGAGGAGCAGGGCATCCACGGGCACCGGGTGCTCGCGGAAGAAGCGGAGGCCCAGCTCGTGGACGCGGCGGGCCAGCGGCAGGGCCTCTTCCAGGCGGCCCTGCATGTAGAGCACCTCCGCGAGGTTGAAGCTGGACCAGCGCTCCACCTGGGCATGACCCAGCTCGCGGCCCAGGGCCATGGCGCGGCGCAGGTCGTCTTCCATGCGCGCCACGTCTCCCAGCCGCAGCCACAGCAGCACGCGGTTGATGAGGGTGGCGGCCAGGTGGAGCGCGTCGCCGGCCTGCTCGCACAGGCTCATGGCCTCGTCGAAGCACGAGGCGGCCTCCTCCGTCCGGTCGAGGAACGTCAGCGCCGAGCCCAGCAGGGCCCCGGCCACCACGCGCGTCTCATGGTCTCTTGCCCGCTCCCCGCCCTCCACCGCTGACGCGAGGACGCGGGCCGCGGCCGCCCACTCGCCCTGGCGCACGTGCAGCCGCCCTCGGGCCAGGGTGCAGCGCAGGGACAGGCGCGGGTCGTCCAGGTGCTCGATGCGCTCCAGCGCCTCGCGCGTGCGCTCCTCCGAGCCCTCCGTGTCCTCCATCCAGTCGCGCGCGGTGGCCTCTTCCAGGAGCAGGTCCACCGTCAGGGCCACGTCGCCCCGCGCCTCGGCCAGCGCGCGCGCGGCGGACAGGTCCGCCAGGCCCTCGCGGAAGCGCTGGAGGCGGTGCCGCACCCGCCCCCGTCCCGCCAGCGCGAGCGCCCGACGTGCGTCATCGCTCTCGGGCAGCAGCGAGAGCGCGCGCGTGTAGTGCTGCTCGGCTTCCACGGAGAGGTGGGCGCGGCGGGCGTCCTCGGCGAGCGCGAGGAAGGTGGCGGTGGCCTCCGCATGGGCGCCACAGGCCGCGGCGTGGTGCGCGCGCCGGCGGCGCTCCGCCCGACCTTCGAGGGGGGTGGCCCGGAGCGCGGCGGCGTGCAGGGCGCGGCGCGTGGGCGGTGGAAGCTGGGCCTCCAGCGCCTCACGCAGCAGCGGGTGTCGGAAGCTGAAGTGGCCGGGGCCTGCCGGCCGCAGCAGCCCCGAGCGCGCCAGGCGCTGGAGCCCGGCCCCCGCGTCCAGCGAGGCCACGCGCTCCGACGCCTCGCTGGAGTCCAGGTGCCGCAGCGCCGCATCCACCCGGGCCACGTCCACCTCCGTGCCGAGCACCGCGCACAGCTGTGCCAGGACCCGGTGCGCCTCGGGCAGTCCGGCGAGGGCGCGCGTGGCGAGGCGCTCGAAGAGGGGCGTGACGGACACGTCCAGCAGCGCGTCCGGCGCGATGTACCAGCCGCCGCCCGGAGCAGCGCGAAGCGCGCCCGCGGCCCGGAGTGCGCCGGCCAGCTCCACCAGCGACAGGGGCACGCCCTGGGCGAGCTGCTCCAGGCGCGCGAGCACCGGCTCGGGGATGTGCTCGGCGGGACGAAGCAGGCGCAGGAGGAGCGAGCGCGTCGCCTCGGGGGGTAGCGGAGGCAGCGCATGGCGGGTGACGCGGGCGCTGCGCTCGCCCAGGTGGGGACGCAGGCCCAGCAGCGCGGGGCGCGCGGCGAGGCACACCCAGAGCGGCGCCCGCGCTCCAGCCAGTGTGGCCACCTCCAGCGCGTCCAGGCTCGTGGGGTCCGCGAGGTGCCCGTCATCCACCAGCAGCACCAGGGGCAGCGCGCGGGCACGCAGGCGCAGCCCCTCCGCCACGACACGCGCGGCGGCGTGACGCGCATCGGCGAGGGGGAGTGGTACCGGAGCCGGGCCCTCCCGGCCTGGAGGCGCGGGGGACGGAATGCCCGTGGCGGCGGCCTTCAGCGCGTCCAGGAGGGACTCGTGGGAGACGGCATCAGGAGCAGGCGCGCGCAGGCGCACGACGTGGGCCCGCCCCTCCAGCTCCAGTTGGAGGGCCAGCGCCTCCAGGAGGCGGGACTTGCCGTGCCCCACCTCGCCGGTGAGGACGCACAGGCCGGGAATGCCCTCGCCGAGGCACCGGGCCGCCTCCGCGCGCAGCGTCTCCAGCACCTCCTCGCGGCCCGACAGCGGAGGGGGCTCGGACGAGGACGTGGAGCTGCCTCCGTCGTGGAGCCGCAGGCGTGCGCCTTCGGCAGCGGGCTCGATGGCTCCCGCGCCCAGGCGCGCGGCGGCCTCGGCGGTGACGCGGGCCTCGCCCGGCGAGAGGTCTCCAGGCCACCAGCTCTCCGGCGACTCGAGTGCGGCGCCCGCGACACGCGTGGTGGTGACACCGGGATACACGTACAGCTCGGTGACATGGAGGATGGTGGCCGCGCTTCGCTCCTCCATGCCCCTGCGTGCAACGGGTGTCCCCGAGCGAAGGCCCTGCTCGGCGGATGGGGCGGTGGCGGGGGTCCCCTCTTCCATGAGTCGCCGTGCAACGTGCGCGGCCGCCCGCAGGTTCGCCTCGGCGGAGAGCGACTCTGAGAAGGCAACGATGTAGCCCTCCGCGCGGACGCGCGCGAGCGTGCCGCCGTGAGGCTCGATGGCCGCCAGCAGCGCGTCCACCGGCAGCGCCGCGCGGACACCGAGCAGGGCCACGGGCCTGACACCTGGGCCCGACGACACGACCACCGAGGCCACGGCGGCGTGCCTCGGCGATGGCGCCTCCTGAAGGCACGCAGCATCGAACGCCGTGAGCACGTCGGCGGCCCGCGCGAAGCGCTCCGTGGGCGACTTGGCCAGGCACCGCAGCAACACGTCGTCGAGCGCCGCCGGCAGGCTCGCGCGCTCCGACACCCGCGGGGGACGGAGACTCACATGCGCGTGGCGGATCTCCTCCGAGCCCCCGGTGAAGGGCGGTGCGCCGGTGAGCAGCTCGAAGAGGAGGATGCCGAGCGCGTAGATGTCCGCGGCCGTCCCTGCCTCGCTCGCATCGAGGCACTGCTCAGGTGCCATGTAGAGCGTCGTGCCCAGCCGCTGTCCCACGGGGGTGAAGCCCGGAGCCGCCGGCGCCGGCCCATCACCGGACTCCCCCAGAAAGCGCGCGAGGCCGAGGTCGAGCAGGCTGAGCGCGCCGCCCTCGCGCAAGAAGACGTTCTCCGGCTTGAGGTCGCGATGGGCCAGGCCCGCGGCGTGGACGCGCTCCACGGAGGCGCACAGGCCGCTGAGCAGCTCGCGCACGCGAGGCACGGAAGCGGCCCCGGTGCCCGGGAGCGAGGCCATCCACGCGGCGAGGGTCTGCCCATGCAGGCGCTCCAGCACGAGGAAGGGGTGGCCTCGGGCGATGCCATGCTGGAGCAGCTCAGGCGTGGTGGGCGGGCCCACGCGCCGCAGCGCGGCGGCCTCGCGGGCGAAGCGCTCGTGGTGGGCACCGAGCCCCACCTTGAGAGCCGCCTCGCGCCCATCCTCCTCGCGGTACGCGGTGAAGACATGGGAGAAGCCCCCCGTGCCGAGCAGGGCCGCACGGCTCCACCCGGGCACCTCCGGGAGCACTGGCGGCTCGACGTCGGGGCCAGGCTGGGGCCGCTGGGTATGCACGGGACACGCCGCGCCGGTGGCGAGGCGGCGGTGGCAGACCGGACAGCGCATGGGAGGACACCGACGTTACCAGAGCGCCTGCCCCAGGACGATGGCCACCCCCACCAGGCCCTCCCCGGCGATGAGGCCGGCGGCCAGCGTCACCACCCGGCCCTCCGAGTCCGGCCGCAGGCGCCTCGCCACCGCCGCGCCCAGCGCACCGAGGAAGAGTCCGAGCGCAGTGGACGCGGGCAGCAGGCAGGCCAGGCCCAGGCCCAGAGGGGACGGTACCCACCGGCGGGCCCGCTCCGGCAGCAGGCGCTCCGCCAGCGTGAGCACGGCGGCGACCAGGGCAGCCCATCCCACGGCGGCACGGGTGGCGGGCTCCAGGGTGGAGAGCCCCGCGGACAGCACCTTCGCCATGCCGGCGGTGATGGCGGCGGCGGGCGCGGGGAAGCGCTCCCCGCCCAGGGCGGAGCTGTCCGGCACGAGGAGATAGAAGAGCGGCACCACGGCGGCGGCCCCCACCGCGGAGCCGAACAGCTGCGCGAGGAACAGTCGCCGCGGGTTGGCGCCGAGCAGGTGTCCCGTCTTCAGGTCACTGAGGAGGTCCGCGGCGGAGGAGGCCGCGTTGACGGTGATGCCGGAGGTGGCGATGTTGGCCGTGACGTTGCGAGGCAGCAGCACGCCGAAGGAGACCTGCGTCACCTGCCCGAGCGCCCCCACGGGGTTGGCATCCGTCTCACCGGTGACGCGGCAGGCGATGAGGCAGAGGACGAAGGAGAGCGCCACCGCGAGCGCGGCGTGAGGCACGGACACGCCGAAGCCCACGTGCGCAACGGCGAGGGTGGCCGGAGTCAGCACGGCCAGTCCCGCGAGCAGCCAGCGCCGCGGCACCTGCAATGCGTCCACCGGGTGGGGCGGTGAAGCGCGGCGTGAGACGAGCCCCCGCAGCGCGCGGCCCAGCACGCGGCCCTGCAGCGCGAAGTGCAGCAGCGAGGCGGTGGTGAGCGCGGCGGCCCCGGGCCAGAGGCTCCACCCGAGGAAGTCCACGTAGCTTCCCTCGGCGGGGACGAGCCCGGCGGCGAACACGCGCGGCGCGACGAGGCCGTGGATGAGCACCGCGCCCAGCAACCAAGAGGCGGTGAGGCGGAGCCCGAGCAGCGCGCCCGCGCCCACGGGAAGCAGGCTCGTCTCCAGCGCGAAGCCCAGGCGCTCCAGGGGCATGCCGCCGAGCGCCCCGGGAAAGGGAAAGGCGTACGGAAGGCGCCCGAGTCCCTCGCGGGTGGCGGTGACGAGTCCTGCCACGAGCCCGCCCAGGCCGAGCATGCGCAGGCGCGGCCGGGCCTCGCTGCCGGTGGCGTGCAGCGCGCGAATGGTGGCGGCGGCGGCGGTGCCGGTGGCAAAGGGAAGCTGCTCGTGGTCCACGAGCCGGCGCTTCAAGGGCACGGCGAAGAAGACGCCGAGCGCTGACAGCAGGAAGGTCCACGCCAGCAGCGCCCAACCCGGAGGGTGGCTCCCGGTGGTGAGCAGCCACGCGCCCTGCACGGAGACGAGGGCGCCTCCCGTGGCATAACCGGCGGAGGAGGCCACGGCCTGCGCGCTGCACGTCTCCAGGGGAGACAGCGGCGTGCCCGAGACACCGGGAGCGACGCGGCGCAGGGCCCCGTGCGTCGCGTGCGCCAGCAGCGCGGCGGTGATGGCGACGGGGAAGGCCATGGACGTCTTCAGCCCGGCGTAGAGGTTGGTGGCGCAGGTGATGGCGCCGATGACGCTGCCCATCAGCACGGCGCGCACGGTGAACTGGGGGAGCCGGTCGCCCTGGTACACCTCGCGCAGCCAGTAGCTATCCGCGTCCTCGGGCGTGTCGCCGGGGATGCTCAGCAGCGACAGGGAGGCGGGCGTCGGGGCCGCATCCTGGGGAGTGGGGCTTGGGGCGGGCTGGGCGGCGGCCATGGGCCCATCCTTCCACTCCGCGCCCCCCGGGTACGAGCCCCCTCCCCGTCCAGCCGGTCGGCACCCTGCCCACCCTCCGGGAGCGCACCCAACACCCCGCCGAGGAGGCGATGCCGTCAGGACATGGTGGGCCTCCGATACTGCCACGCAGACAGCGTCCTCGCGCGCGTCACCCCCGAGTAGTCCCGCGACTCGGAGCCGCCCGCCTCCCTCACCGGGACGTGGGCGGCCGCTGGGGAAGCACCGCGGCCAGTTCCTCCACGCGCGGCAGTCCCTCCACCGCGCCGAGCCGCCCCACCACCCGGGCGCCCACCTCGCACGCGAAGGTGGCCAGGGCCGCGAGCTCCTCCCGCGTGGCGTTCTCCGACAGGGCCCGAGCGCCGCCGTACCACCGCGCCAGCCCGTGCAGCATGCCGGCCACGAAGCCGTCTCCCGCGCCGGTGGTGTCCACCACCGGCACGCGTGGCGCGGGCACGTGGACGCGCTCGCCCTTCCACAGCAGCACCGCACCCCGCTCGCCCAGCGTCACCACCGGCAGGAGCACGCCCATGGCGGAGAGCCGCGCCAGCGCTTCCTCCGGCACCTGCGTCTCCGTGACGTAGCCCAGCTCCTCCTCGGAGAGCTTCACCACGGTGCACAGCGGCAGCATGCGCGCCAGCAGCCCCTTCAGCGCGCTCGGGTCCTCCCACGCGTGCAGGCGCAGGTTGGGGTCACAGCTCACGATGCGGTCCGCGCCGCGCGCCAGCTCCAGCATCCGCACGGTGGCGTCGCGCGCCTCCTGCCGGTGCAGCGAGTTGGAGCCGCAGTGCACCACCTTCGCCCGCAGCAGGAAGCCCGGGTCCACGTCGGCCTCGCCCAGGAGGAACTCCGCCGAGCGCGTCCGGAAGAAGGTGAACGTCCGCTCGCCGCGCGCATCCAGCGAGATGAACACCAGCCCGGTGCGGGCCTCGGCGGTCTGCCGCAGGTGGCTCACGTCCACCCCTTCCGCCGCCAGGCGCTCGCGCAGGAAGTGGCCGAACTCGTCCGCGCCCACCACGCCCACCATCGCCGAGCGCAGCCCCAGCCGTGCCACGCCCACCGCGACGTTGGCGGGCGAGCCGCCCGTGCACGGATGCCACGCGGGCACGTCACGCACGCGCTGCCCCGGCGCCGACGGCAGGAAGTCCACCAGCGTCTCGCCGAAGCACACCACGTCCAGCGGGGACTCCGTCATGACGCTCCTTCCATGGGGCCGGCCGCGACGGGCCCGCGTGCGCCGTCAGTCCAGGCCGACCTGGGCCATGAAGTCCACGCTCTTGAGGCGCCGGCCCAGGTGGTGCGAGATGAAGACGTTCAGCAGCCCCCGCGCCCGCGCACGGAGGTCTGCGGGCAGCGGCGTGCGGTGCCCCTCCTGCAGCGCGCGCAGGCCGGACAGCAGCGCCACCGGCACCGCCACCGACTCACGTGCGCGGCCGCCGCAGGGCTCGCACACCGCGCCGCCGTGGGCCTGGTCGAAGCGGGGCCGCTCGCCCGGCGCCCCACCACACAGCGAGCACGTGTCGAAGCGCGGCATCAGCCCCGCGTGTGCCAGCGCCGACAGCTCGAAGGCCAGCAGCGACGTGGGCCCGGCCTCCTTCGCGTCCAGCCGCTCCAGGTACTCCGTCAGCAGCAGGAACAGCTCCGGGTGCGGCTCGTGCTCGCGCGTCAGCTCCCGGCACAGCTCCACCGCGTACAGCGCCCGGGCAATGAGGGACAGGTCCTCGCGCGCGCCGTAGTAGCCCGCGAGGATGTCCGCCGAGTCCATCCGGACGGTGGAGCCCCGCGTCTCGACGATGCTCACGCGCAGCCGCATGAACGGCTCCAGCGCGCCGGCGAAGCGCCGCTTGCTCTTGCGGGCTCCAGCAGCGAAGGCCGTCAGCTTCCCATGCTCGCGCGTCAACAGGGTGACGAGCCGGTCGGACTCGCCGTAGTCCATCGTCGAGAGCACGAGCGCGTCGTCGTCGTAACGCTCCATGAGGAGGATTCAACCCGCGAGCGGCGAGGGAAGCTTCCCGCTCAGCACGAGGAACAGGTACACGCCCAGCAGCAGGGCCACCAGCAGCACGGACAACCCCACGTAGGCCCGCTTGCGCCGCTCCCGCTCGAGCTGCACCGGCGAGGGCGCCGGCACCGACTTGTCCACCTCTTCGTAGCGCAGCACGGCCTCTTCGGGAGACATGCCGATGACCTGCGCATACGCCTTGATGTAGTTCACCACGAAGATGCGCGAGGGCAGCCGCTCCACCTGCCCGGCCTCCAGCGCCGCGACGAGGGTGGGGGGAATCTTCGTCTCCCGCGCGACGTCATCGCGCGAGAGCCCCCGGAGCTCTCTCTGCTGGCTGAGGTATTTGCCGAATTCGACGTGGTCCACGGTGCGTCCAGATAGCCAACCGGCTAGAGCTTTTCCAGCAACCTCCGGCAGTCATCCTTCAGGGCATGTTCAGCAGGCTTCGCTTTGGCCTCGCAGCTCTCGAAGGCCTGCTTCGCCGCGTCCACCTGGCCCAGCTTCGCCTGGCACACGCCCTCGCGCATGTACGCCTCCGCCACATTCGCGCAGTTCTCCCGGAAACGGGTGAACTGCCGGCACGCGTCGTCCAGGCGGCCCGTCTCGTCGTAGATGATTCCCAGGTTGCGGTAACCCAGGCAGAAGCCGGGGTTCGTCGTGACGGACGCCTTGAGGCTCTGCAGCGCGCGCTCCGTCTCGCCCTTCTTGTACAGCGCCCAGCCCAGGTTGCTCTGCGCGATGTAGGGCGTCGGGTAGAGCATGTCGTTGAGGACCAGCTCGTACAGCTTGATGGCCTCGTCATAGCGGCCCTGGTCCAGGTGCACGTTGGCCAGGTTGGTGCGCGCCTCGGAGAACGTGGGACGGACCTTGAGGGCGTGCTCGTAGTGCTTCACGGCCTCGTCCGGACGGCGGAAGGCCAGGTGCAGCAGGATGCCCATCGCATTGTGGGCCTCCGGGTAGTCCGGGTCGTTCTCGAGTGACTTCTGCAGCTCCTGCAGCGCGTCCTGCATGTGGCCGTGCTGCTGCGCCTGGAGGGCCAGGTCGTAGTGGATCTCCGCGCTGCGTTTCTCCTTCTCCGACGGAGTGTGGGCACAGCCGGCGGACATCAGCAGGAGCACGAGCGAGCAGGACGCGGAGGCAAGGCGGGACATGGGGGCGGTTCTCGGCGGGAGGAAGGTGCGACGGCGACTCAGAAGGCGGCCAGGAAGCGGCCGAGGGTGGTGGTGACGTTCTTCTTCTCCTCGGCGCGCGCCACCACGGCGGGCACGAGCTTCGGGTCCTTGAAGAACACGGGCAGCGCCTTGAGCCACTCGTCCTGCTGCGCGGGGGGCGCGGCGCGCCAGTTGGCGTCGTCCATCATGAACCCGAGCGACTCCACGAAGGCCAGGGCGTCGCCCTCGTCCTCGCGGTACTCGTCCGCCGTCATGTTGCGACGGCCGGAGAGGTACACCGCGCAGTCCTCCGCCTCGGCCAGGTAGAGATACACGAAGACAGCCGCGCCCTGCCCTCCGCGGATGCCCACCACGAACGCCTGCGCCGGCCCGGCCTGCTTGCCGGGGATGGCCACGTGCGGCGTGTTGAGGGAGGTGTGCAGCGCGAGGATCTGCTCCCGGGTGGCCGGCAGGCCGCGGTAGCGCTCGTCGAGGTTGAACACGGTCTTCTCTCCGTTACCCCAGGCCCCCGCCCCGTCAGCGCGTGGTGAGGGTGAATTCCTTCGTGGCGTCCTGCGAGTCCGCCGCCGTCGTCTGGAAGCGGATGAGGGGGTTGTCGATCATCACATTGCCCCCGCCCTCGTTGCCCTCGCCGATGATGACCCGGAACACGTGGTTGGGCGAATTGCTGCGCCGGCTTCCGCCCACCAGCTTCCGGGCAATCAGCGTCACCGTGTTCGCCCCGGGGTGAAGGTGACGCGTGATGTCGGCGACCACCTGGTCCTCGTTGCCCCGCAGCTTCCGGAGCCACGTGGAGTTGACGAAGACGTCGATGTCGTAGTCCGTCATCCCCGGCACCGTCTGCTCCGTCACCAGCCAGTAACGCTGGGTGATGCGCCCCGGCACCGCGGGCGCCTGGGCCGGAGCGCCCGGAGCCGGGGCCTGCGCGACGGGCGCCGCCGGAGCCCCCGCCACGGGCGCGGCGGCCGGGGCCTGCGCAACGGGCGCCTGGGCCGTGGGGGCCTGCGTGGGAGCCGCCACCGGGGCCGCCGCGGACGGCGTCACCGTGGAGACCCGCGCCGCATAGCCGGGTGCATCGATGTGGATGTTGCCGGCCTCGTCGATGCGGACGGTGGCCTTCTCGAACTTCTGGTTGGTGACGCCGTCGATCTTCACGCCATTGAGGAAGACGGAGCCGGCGAGGGCCCCGACGGGGACCAGGGCCAGCATGGCGGCGAGAGCGGCGCTCGAAGTGAGGCGATTCATGCGGGTCTCTCCTGGGAATCTCCAACAGTCCCGGGCACTTGCAACGCTTAGCGCACCCCGGGGGACGGGACAAGGCGCGCGTGTCCCCGGTTGGAGCGGCCGAGCCGCCTGGAGATTCACCCGGCGTTCAGGGGACCGGCTCGGGAGGCACCTCGCGCTTGGCCAGCGCCCAGTCGCCCCCCAGGCCGTGACCCTCGCGGAAACGCCGGAAGTCCCGCTTCACCGCGCGAGGGTAGCGCCGGAACCGCTCCAGCTCCCCCTGCTTCATCGCGTTGCGGATGCGGGTGGGGCCGGCGTTGTAGGCCATCAGGGCCAGCTCCAGGTCCCCCCCGAAGCGCTCCTGGAGGTTGTGCAGGTAGCGGATGCCCAGCCGCACGCAGAGTGCGGGGTCCGCCGTCACCTCCTCGCGGGACAGGCGCAGGCCCTGCTTCTCCGCCAGGAAGTGGAGCGTGCTGGGCTTGATCTGCATCAGCCCCCGCGCGCCCTTCTCGGAGACGGCCTCCTCCTCGAAGTCCGACTCCACGTCGATGATGGCCAGGATCAGCAGCGGATCATACCCCGTGCTCCGGGCCTCCTCCGCGATGGCCTGACCGAGCTGCCGGCGCAGGGTGAGGCCCAGGTCCGGGGCCCGCCGTGCCAGCACCGCGTCGATGAGGGCCGCCTCGGGGGACGTATGCTCCGCCGCCACCACCTCCGGCACCACCGGCTGCGCGGGGCGCTGGTCCAGCAGCGGCACCAGCCGCGCGGACATGACGAGCGCGACCCCCGCCAGGAGCGGGAGCCGGGAGCAGCCGGAGCTGAGGGCGTGGAGATGCTCGAAGAGACGCGTACCGAAGGACCTCCCGCCCGTGGGGGCGGGGACCTTCACTTGCGCTGCTCCAGCTCCTGGATGCGCTCGGCGAGCCGATCCAACCGGGTGCCGAACGAGGCCAGCTCCTCACGGCGGGGCAGCTTCAGCCGCGTCAGGGCCAAGCGCACGCGCTCCTCCACGTTGTGCTCCAGGTCCTTGCGGTGGCCCGCCAGCCGCTCGGTGAACTCCCGCGCCTGGCGCTTCACTTCCTCCTGGCTCCAGCCCGCCACCGCGGCGACGCGCTGCACGGCGCGGGAGGCTTCCTCCTCCGCCGTGTTCACCGCCAGCAGGGCCTGGCTCCAGAGACGCTCGAACGTCTCCGCGACGGGGTGCTTCTCTCGGGGGGCCTCGGGCTTGCTGTCCATGAAGTCTCTCCGGGAGGGTATGCCGCCGGGCCGCCAGGCCCGGAAAGGTCGAGGGACGACCGAAGTAAGCACACCCCCGACGTGAAGGGAACGACGGCGAGCCCCTCCCCCCTCCACGAGTCCACTCGTGGAAAGGGAAGGTGACACGCTCCGTCAACTACCTGCTACCGCCTCGCACTTCAGGCGCGGGGCGACGACGAGTTGCTGCTGGCCGGCTTGGAGCCGCTCACCCGGCGCACGGGCTTGAGCAGCGCGTCCACCTTGCGGGACAGCTTCGCCAGCTCCTTGTTGAGGTCCTTGAGCTGCGCCTGGCTGGCGACGCCCACCGCCTCGACGACCTTCGTCTGCACGGCGTCCAGCCGCTTGCGCAGCTCGGTGCCCGCCGCGTCCACCTTCTTGCCCAGCTCCTTCACCCGCGGGTCCGCCAGCAGCTCTCCGGCCTGCAGCTTGCCCCACAGCGCCTGGGCCTCCTTCGCCGCCTCCTGGCCGCGGCTCTCCAGCGTCTTCACCACCTTCTGGGCCTCACCCTCCAGCTCCTCGATGCGCTTCTGCGCCTGGGCCAGCTGGGTCTTCAGGAAGACTTCGACGTTCTGCGCCAGCCCGTTCTTGCCGGCCTCGGTCGCCGTCTCGGCCTTGCTGGCCTCGACCTGCTCGGTGGTGTCCGCCTTCGTGCCCTGGGTCTCGTTCTTCGCGCTCATCGCATTTCCCCTTTTCCCGGCGCTGCCGGGCGGTAGCCAACTGCGTCACGTCGTCAGTCGTCCACTGATAACGCAGCGCGCCATGCCGGTCAAGCCAACTGGAGTACAGAAACGCGGATAACCGGACAAAAGCAAACCGCCGCCCCGGTGAAGTCACCGGAGGCGGCGGCTGGCTACAGCGTCAGGCCCGGACGGGGGCCGGTGCGGAACTCAGGCCGCGCCGGTCGTCTGGGTGCCTTCCGGGCGGGAGGGCGGCGGGGAGAGGGGGCCGTCGCCATGAGTGGCGGCCAGGGCGGCCTCCATCTCGTTGACCTCGTCGGTCGGGCTCTCCACCTCGATGTCGAGGTGCTTGTAGTTCGGCAGGCCCGTGCCGGCGGGGATGAGCCGGCCCATGATGACGTTCTCCTTGAGGCCGCGCAGGTAGTCCACCTTGCCGTTGATGGCGGCCTCGGTGAGCACCTTGGTGGTCTCCTGGAAGGAGGACGCCGAGATGAACGACTCGGTGGAGAGCGACGCCTTGGTGATGCCGAGCAGCAGCGGCTCGCCCACGGCGGGACGCTTGCCCTCGGCCATGACCTTCTCGTTCTCCTCCTCGAACACCCACTTCTCGACCTGCTCGTCGACGAGGAAGTTGGTGTCGCCCACATCGGTGACGCGCACCCGGCGCAGCATCTGCCGGACGATGGTCTCGATGTGCTTGTCGTTGATCTTCACGCCCTGGAGCCGGTAGACCTCCTGCACCTCGTCCACCAGGTAGCGGGCCAGCTCCTTCTCGCCGAGCACCTTGAGGATGTCGTGCGGGTTGGCCGCGCCGTCCATCATCGCCTCGCCGGCCTTCACGCGGTCGCCGGAGTGGACGCTGATGTTCTTGCCCTTGGAGATGAGGTACTCCTTGGCCAGGTCGGTGCGCTGCTCGCCATTCACCTCGGGGGTGATGATGAGCTTGCGCTTGCCCTTGGTGTCCTTGCCGAACGACACCACGCCGTCGATTTCGGCAATCGCCGCCGCGTCCTTCGGCTTGCGCGCCTCGAAGAGCTCGGCCACGCGGGGCAGACCGCCCGTGATGTCCTTGGTCTTCGTCGTCTCGCGCGGCACCTTGGCGATGACCTCGCCCGGGTGGATTTCATCACCGTCGTTGACGGTGATGATGGAGCCCTGCGGCAGGAAGTAGCTCGCCGGGTTGCGGGAGCTGGGCAGGTCCTTCACGTTGCCATTGGCATCGCGGATGGTGACGCGCGGGCGCGCCTCCGGGTCCTTGGACTCGATGACCGTCTTGCGCGACAGGCCGGTGACCTCGTCCAGCGTCTCGGACATGGTCACGCCTTCGATGATGTCCTCGTACCGCACGACACCACCGACCTCGGTGAGCAGCGGAATGGCGAACGGGTCCCACTCGGCCAGGAGCGTGCCAGCCTCGATGCGCTGGGTCTCCTTCACGAGGATGCGGGCGCCGTAGATGACCTGGTAGCGCTCGCGCTCGCGGCCCGAGTCGTCCACCACGACGAGCTCGCCGTTGCGGTTCATGGCCACCAGCGTGCCGTCCGTCTTCTGCACGGTGCTGAGGGCCGCGAACTTCACGGTACCCGCGTAGCGGTTCTCCAGGCTGGACTGCTCCGCGCGCCGCGTCGCCGCACCACCGATGTGGAAGGTGCGCATCGTGAGCTGGGTACCCGGCTCGCCGATGGACTGCGCCGCGATGACGCCGACCGCCTCACCCACGGACACCTTGCGGCCGCGGGCCAGGTCACGGCCGTAGCACTCCACGCAGATGCCGCGCTTGGCCTGGCACGTGAGCACCGAGCGGATCTTCACCTTGTCCAGACCGCTGTTCTCGATCTTCCGGACGCGCTCCTCGTCGATCTCCTCGTTCGCGCGCACCAGCACGTCGCCGGTGACGGGGTCGAGGATGTCGTCCAGGGCCACGCGGCCGAGGATGCGCTCGCCGAGCGGCTCGATGATTTCGCCGCCCTCCACCAGGGCGCCGATGAACAGGCCGTCCATGGTGCCGCAGTCGTACTCGTTGATGATGGCGTCCTGCGCCACGTCGACGAGACGGCGGGTGAGGTAGCCGGAGTTGGCCGTCTTGAGCGCCGTGTCCGCCAGACCCTTGCGGGCGCCGTGCGTGGAGATGAAGTACTGGAGCACGGAGAGGCCTTCACGGAAGTTGGCCGTGATGGGCGTCTCGATGATTTCGCCGGACGGCTTCGCCATCAGGCCGCGCATACCCGCCAGCTGGCGGATCTGCTGGGCGCTACCACGCGCGCCCGAGTCGGCCATGATGTAGATGGGGTTGAAGGACGGCTGCTTGCGCGTCTCCTTCTTCCCGTCGCGGTCGCCCGTCGTCTCCTCGCCGGAGATCTGCTGCATCATCTCCTGCGCGACCTTCTCCGTCACCTCGGCCCAGATATCGATGACCTTGTTGTAGCGCTCACCATCGGTGATGAGGCCCTCGAGGTACTGGTTCTCGATCTCGGACACTTCCTTCCGCGCGAAGTCCAGGAACTCCTGCTTCTTCGCGGGGATGATCATGTCCTTCAGCGCGATGGAGATACCGGCGCGCGTCGCGTTGGTGTAGCCGAGGCTGCGGATGCGGTCCGCGAGCAGCACCGTCTCCTTCTCGCCGGTGAGGCGGTAGCAGAGGTCGATGAGGCCGCCGAGCGACTTCTTGTCGAGCACCTTGTTGATGGCGTCGAAGCCCACGCGGCGCGGCACCACCTCCCAGAGCAGGACGCGGCCGACGGTGGTCTCCTTGCGCTTGCCGTCGATGCGGCAGACGACCTTGGCCTGCAGGTGCACCTCGCCGTGGTCATACGCGGCGCGCACCTCGTCCGGGGACGAGAAGATGCGGCCCTCGCCGTTGGCGAACTCGCGGGCGCGGGTCATGTAGTAGATGCCGAGCACCATGTCCTGCGTCGGGACGATGATGGGCTTGCCGTTCGCGGGGCTGAGGATGTTGTTCGTCGACATCATCAGCACGCGGGCCTCCATCTGAGCCTCGATGGAGAGCGGCACGTGCACGGCCATCTGGTCGCCGTCGAAGTCGGCGTTGAAGGCGGCGCACACCAGCGGGTGCAGCTGGATGGCCTTGCCTTCAATCAGCACGGGCTCGAAGGCCTGCATGCCCAGGCGGTGCAGCGTGGGCGCGCGGTTGAGGAGCACCGGGTGCTCGCGGATGACGTCCTCGAGGATGTCCCAGACCTCGGGACGCTCCTTCTCCACCATCTTCTTCGCGGACTTGATGGTGGTGACGTAGCCCTTCTCTTCGAGCTTGTTGTAGATGAACGGCTTGAACAGCTCGAGCGCCATGATCTTCGGCAGGCCGCACTGGTGCAGGCGCAGCTCGGGACCCACGACGATGACGGAGCGGCCCGAGTAGTCCACGCGCTTGCCGAGCAGGTTCTGACGGAACCGGCCCTGCTTGCCCTTGAGCATGTCGGAGAGCGACTTGAGCGGCCGCTTGTTGGGGCCCGTAATCGTCTTCCCGCGGCGGCCGTTGTCGAACAGCGCGTCCACGGCCTCCTGCAGCATCCGCTTCTCGTTGCGGATGATGATGTCCGGAGCGTTGAGCTCCTGGAGGCGCTTGAGGCGGTTGTTGCGGTTGATGACGCGGCGGTACAGGTCGTTCAGGTCGGAGGTCGCGAAGCGGCCGCCGTCCAGGGGCACGAGGGGACGCAGGTCCGGCGGAATCACCGGAATCACGTCCAGCATCATCCACTCGGGCTTGTTGCCGGAGACGCGGAACGCCTCGGCCACCTTCAGGCGCTTGGCGTACTTCTTCCGCTTCGCCTCGCTGGAGGTCTCCCGCATGTCCTTGCGGAGCTCCTCGGAGAGCTTCTCCACGTCCAGCGACTTGAGCATCTCGCGGACGGCCTCGCCGCCCATGCCCGTGGTGAAGGAGTCCTCACCGTGCTCCTGGAAGAGCCGGTGCATCTTCTCCTCGCTGATGAGCTCGCCCTTCTGCAGCGGCGTCGCCTTCGGGTCGAGGACGATGTAGCTCTCGCAGTAGAGGACCTTCTCCAGCTCCTTCAGGGTGATGTCGAGCAGGTTGCCGATGCGGCTCGGCAGCGACTTGAGGAACCAGATGTGGGCCACGGGCGTGGCCAGGGTGATGTGGCCCAGGCGCTCACGGCGCACCTTGGACTGGATGACCTCCACGCCGCACTTCTCGCACACCACGCCACGGTGCTTCATGCGCTTGTACTTGCCGCAGTTGCACTCGTAGTCCTTCACGGGCCCGAAGATGCGGGCGCAGAACAGGCCGTCACGCTCGGGCTTGAACGTGCGGTAGTTGATCGTCTCGGGCTTCTTCACCTCGCCATGGGACCACTGGCGGATCTTGTCGGGCGACGCCAGCGCGATGCGGATGGCGTTGAACGACAGCGGGTCCTTGGGCTTCTCGAAGAAGTTGAAAATGTCCTTCACGTTGCCTCCGAAATCTCGTTGGGCCGCCCCCATTGGGGCTGCCAGCTGATTCGGGCCCCCGCCCCGGACCCGGCCGCGCCCTCCCCTCTCTTGCGAGCCAGGGGAGGCGGGCGGCCGGTCAGGCGGGCGCTCCGGCTAAATCAGGCCTCGGTCCCCGTCTTGCGCTCCTCGCCGTCACCGCCGCCGAGGAAGTCGCCTCCGAAGCTGCGCTGCCGCTCCGGCGGAGCGCTCTCCAGCAGCTCCACGTCGAGCGCCAGGGACTGGAGCTCCTTGAGCAGCACGTTGAACGACTCGGGCAGGCCGCTCTCCAGGACGTTGTCGCCCTTGACGATGGCCTCGTACATGCGCGTGCGGCCCACCACGTCGTCCGACTTGACGGTGAGGAACTCCTGCAGCGTGTACGCCGCGCCGTAGGCCTCCATCGCCCAGACTTCCATCTCGCCCAGACGCTGGCCGCCGAACTGGGCCTTGCCGCCCAGGGGCTGCTGCGTGACGAGCGAGTAGGGTCCAATCGACCGGGCGTGGATCTTCTCGTCCACCAGGTGGTGCAGCTTCAGCATGTACATGACGCCCACGGTGACGTTCTGGTCGAACGGCTCACCGGTGCGCCCGTCGAAGAGCACCATCTGGCCGGTGCGCGGCAGGTGGCCCTCGTCCAGCAGCTTGTGGATCTCCAGCTCGTGGGCGCCGTCGAACACCGGCGTGGCCACGTGGATGCCGCGCTTGGAGCGGCGGCACAGCTGGACGATCTCCTCGTCGGTGAGGCTGTCGAGGAACTCGCCGAACTTCGGGTCGTCGTAGATGACCTTGAGCCGCTCCTTGATGGCCGCGGAGCTCCAGTTGGCCTCCACGTACTGCTGGAGCGCCTCGCCGGTGCCCTTGGCCGCCCAGCCCAGGTGCGTCTCGAGGATCTGCCCGATGTTCATGCGGCTGGGAACGCCGAGGGGGTTGAGGACGATGTCCACCGGACGCCCGTCCTCCAGGTACGGCATGTCCTCCTCGGGGAGGATGCGGGACACGACGCCCTTGTTTCCGTGGCGGCCGGCCATCTTGTCGCCCACGGCCAGCTTGCGCTTGATGGCGACGTACACCTTCACCATCTTGATGACGCCCGGCGGCAGCTCGTCGCCCTTCTTGATGCGGGCAATCTTCTCGCCGAAGGCGAGCTTCACGGCCTCCTTCGTCTCCTCCAGGTTGCGGAGGATGTCGCGCAGGCGGGCGTCGATGGCGTCGCCCACGGAGATCTCACCCCAGTACTTGTAGGGCACCGTGGCCAGCAGCTCGTCGTTGAGGATGTCCCCCTTCTTCAGGAGGATCTTCCCCTTGTCGTCCACGAGCTTGCCCTGGGCCTCCTTGCCGCGCAGCAGCGCGCGGATGCGGCCGAAGGCGCTGTCCTGGAGGACCTTGATCTCGTCGTTCTGGTCCTTGAGGAGCTTGGCCTCCTCCATCGACTCGATCTGCTTGGCGCGCTCGTCCTTCTCCACGCCCTTGCGGCTGAACACCTTGGCGTTGATGACGGTGCCCACCACGCCCGGCGGCACGCGCAGGGAGCTGTCACGCACGTCGCCGGCCTTCTCGCCGAAGATGGCGCGCAGCAGCTTCTCTTCGGGAGACAGCTGCGTCTCGCCCTTCGGGGTGATCTTGCCCACCAGCACGTCGCCGGGCTTCACCTCGGCGCCGATGCGGATGATGCCGCTCTCGTCGAGGTCCTTGAGGGCCTCCTCACCCACGTTCGGGATGTCGCGGGTGATCTCCTCCTTGCCCAGCTTGGTGTCGCGCGCGATGCACTCGAACTCCTCGATGTGGATCGACGTGAAGACGTCGTCCTTGAGGATGCGCTCGCTGATGAGGATGGAGTCCTCGAAGTTGTAGCCCTGCCACGGCATGAACGCGACGACCACGTTCTGCCCCAGCGCCAGCTCACCCGTCTCGGTGGCCGGGCCGTCGGCGATGACGTCACCCTTCCTCACCTTGTCGCCCTTGCTGACGATGGGCTTCTGGTTGAGGCAGGTGTTCTGGTTGGAGCGCTGGTACTTGAGCAGGTTGTAGATGTCGACCTCGCTCGTCACGTCGCTCAGGCTGGCCGGCACGTCCGCCTTCACCACGATGCGGCCGGCGTCCACGCTCTCCACCGTGCCGTCGCGGCGCGCCACGCACGTCACGCCGGAGTCGCGCGCGACGATGGCCTCGATGCCCGTGCCCACCAGCGGGGCCGCGGTGCGCAGCAGGGGCACCGCCTGGCGCTGCATGTTGGAGCCCATGAGCGCGCGGTTGGCGTCGTCGTTCTCCAGGAACGGGATGAGCGACGCGGCCACCGACACCAGCTGGTTCGGGGACACGTCCATCAGGTCCACGTCCTCGGCGCGAGCCTGGACGAACTCACCCCCGCGGCGGCTGGACACCAGCGCGTTGGCGAACTTGCCCTTCTTGTCCGTCTCGGCGTTCGCCTGGGCGATGGTGTGCTTCTCCTCCTCGAGCGCCGAGTAGAAGGCCACGTCCGTCGTCACGATGCCCGCTTCCACCTTGCGGTACGGCGTCTCCACGAAGCCGAACTCGTTGACGCGCGCGTAGGTGGACAGCGACGCGATGAGGCCGATGTTCGGGCCTTCCGGCGTCTCAATCGGGCAGATGCGGCCGTAGTGCGTCGGGTGCACGTCGCGCACCTCGAAGCCCGCGCGCTCGCGGGTGAGGCCGCCGGGCCCGAGGGCGGACAGGCGCCGCTTGTGGGTGACCTCGGACAGGGGGTTCGTCTGGTCCATGAACTGCGACAGCTGGCTGGACCCGAAGAACTCCTTGATGACCGCCGTGACGGGCTTGGCGTTGATGAGGTCGTGCGGCATGAGCGTCTCGATCTCCTGGAGGCTCATGCGCTCCTTGATCGCCCGCTCCATGCGCACTAGGCCGATGCGGTACTGGTTCTCCAGCAGCTCGCCCACCGCGCGGACGCGGCGGTTGCCCAGGTGGTCGATGTCGTCGATGGTCCCCTTGCCGTTCTTCAGGTCGATCAGGTAGCGGATCACCTCGAGGATGTCCCGCTTCGTGAGGATCTGCCCGTCGAGCGGCTCCTCGAGGCCGAACTTGAAGTTCAGCTTGAGGCGGCCGACCTTGGACAGGTCGTAGCGCTCGGGGTTGAAGAACAGGTTGGTGAACAGGTTGATGGCCGTCTCGGGCGTCGGCGGATCGCCAGGACGCAGACGGCGGTAGATCTCCATGATGGACTGCTCGGGCGTCTCGAGCTTGTCCAGCATGAGCGTCTCACGCAGGTAGGGACCCACGTTGAGGTTGTCGATGAAGAGGACCTTGAACTCCTTGATGCCGCGCTTGAGGAGCTCGTCGACCTTGTCCTGGGAGACCTCCTCGTTGCACTCGAGGATGACCTCGCCGGTGTTCTCGTCCACCACGTCGTAGGCGGACACCTTGGTGAAGAGCTCGTCCGCGTCGATGGGCAGCGTCTTCATCTTCGCCGCTTCGAGCTTCTTGATGGCGGCGCGGGTGAACTTGCGGTTCTTCTTGACGATGAGCTCGCCCGTCTTCGTCTTGATGTCACGGGTGGCGCGCTGGCCGGGCAGCAGCTCCAGCTCGACGCTCTTCTCGAAGTCCTGCGCGCTCTGGAGGTAGATGGTCTCCGTCGCGTAGTAGTAGTTGAGGATCTCCTCGGTGGAGCCCTTGAACTCGAGCGGGTTCTTCTTCGCGGTGTCGCTGACGGCGCCCAGGGCGCGGATGAGCACGGTGGCCGGCAGCTTGCGGCGCCGGTCGATGCGCACGTACAGCAGGTCCTTGTGGTCGAACTCGAAGTCGATCCACGAACCGCGGTAGGGGATGATGCGGGCGTTGTAGAGCAGCTTGCCGGACGAGTGGCTCTTGCCCTTGTCGTGGTCGAAGAAGGCACCCGGGCTGCGGTGCAGCTGGCTGACGACCACGCGCTCCGTGCCGTTGATGATGAAGGTGCCGTTCTGGGTCATCAGCGGGATTTCCCCGAAGTAGACCTCCTGCTCCTTCACGTCACGGATGGACTGGGCGCCCGTCTCCTCGTCCTTGTCCCACACGACCAGGCGGACGACGACCTTGATGGGTGCCGAGTAGGTCATGCCACGCTGGTGGCACTCATCGACGTCGTACTTCGGACGCTCCAGGTGGTAGCTGACGAACTCCAGCGACGACGTCTCGTTGAAGTCGCGGATGGGGAAGACCGACTTGAAGACACCCTGAAGGCCGAGATCCTCACGCTTCTCAGGGGCGATGTCCGCCTGGAGGAACTTCTCGTAAGACTGCTTCTGGATGTTGATAAGATTGGGAATGTCGATGATCTTCGCGATCTTCGCGAAGGTCTTCCGCACGCGGAAATTGTTCTGGATCTGCGTCGGCATTCTGGCTCCGGTGACGACTGCTCGGGCGGGCAAACTTCAGTAACGCGCGGCGGCGCCGGGAAATTTGTAACTGTCAAATGGGCAAAGCCGGCACCCCCTCGCTGGGAGCGCCGGCCTGCTCATCCGGTCAGGTGGCTGCCTGTAAATTCCCGGAAAACCGGGCAGCCCCTGTAGGCGTTACTTGACTTCGACGGTGGCGCCAGCCGCGGTGAGCTGGTCCTTGATCTTCTTGGCGTCGTCCTTGTTGACGCCTTCCTTGACGTTCTTCGGGGCGCCCTCGACCAGGTCCTTGGCCTCCTTCAGGCCCAGGCCGGTGATGGCGCGGATCTCCTTGATGACGTTGATCTTGTTGGCGCCGGCGTTGGCCAGCACCACCGTGAACTCCGTCTTCTCCTCGGCGGGAGCGGCGGCGGCGGCGGCCGGGCCAGCGGCCACGGCAACAGCGGCGGCGGAGACGCCCCACTTGGACTCGAGCTGCTTCACCAGCTCCGCCGCCTCCATGACGGTCAGCGAGGAGAGCTGGTCAACGATCGCATTCAGGTCAGCCATTGAACTGTGTCCTTCTGGTATCGACTAACGGCCGACTTCCCCTCTGGGGAGGTGCGGCCGAAGGGGTTTGGAAAGCAATGCTTCTCGGATGAATCAGGGAAACTACCCCTGGGACTTGTCCGCGTGGGCCTGGAGGACCCGCGCGAGCTGGGAACCCGGGGCGGCAATCGTCCGGACCAGCTTGCCTGCGGGCTGGTTCAGCATGCCCAGCAGCTGCGCCCGGAGCTCCGGCAGACCCGGCAGCTTCGCCAGGGCCTTCACACCGTTGACGTCGACCTTGCGGCCTTCGACGACGGCGGCGCGGATCTTGATCTTGTCCTCGAGGTCCTTCGTGAACTCGGTCAGGATCTTCGCCGGGGCCACCACATCGCCGTAGCTGATGCACAGGGCCACGGGACCCGTGAAGTCATCAGCGATGACCGACACGGACGTGCCCTGCGCCGCACGGCGCGCCAGCGTGTTCTTGATGACCCTGTACTCGACGCCGCCCTCACGGAACTTCTTGCGCAGCTTCGTCACCGTCTCCACGTCCACCTTGGAGAACTCGGCGACGACGGCCGACTTGGTCCGCGCGAACTTCTCGTGGAGCTCCTTGATCATCTCTTCCTTCTCGCTCTTCAGCACTTTGACTCACCTCCTTACTGGCCCGCCGTTTCCGACGGGCGTGATGCCTGGGCCAAAGTGGCAGAGCGAGAGGAGCCTCCGAGAGGCACCACACCGCACCCTCAGTCTCGGCAGGGCTGACCTTACGGTCGTTTGAACCCGGGGTTGAAAGAACGGCCCGACCGGTTGCCCGGTTCCCAACGGGACACGTCCCCTCTTCCCCTGGTCCCTGCTGTCATGAACCAGGTCGGAACACCCCGTCTCGCGACGTGGCGCTCCAATTGCAAAGCCGGGGGCCTATACCCCCGGCTTCAGCAAATATCCAGAACTTTCGAACCTGTGACGTCCGGCAGGCGACGGGCCTGACGCCCCCCTCAGGGGTGCCACACCCGCCTGCCCCCCGGGGAGGCCTACCGGTGGCGCGCCAGGATTTCCGTGGTGTCGAGCTTGATGCCCGGCCCCATGGTCGTCGAGATGGCGATGCCCTTCAGGTAGACGCCCTTGGCGGTGGCCGGCTTGAGCTTCATCACCAGGTCCACCAGCGCGTTGAAGTTGGCCTCGAGCTTGTCCGTCTCGAAGGAGGACTTGCCCATCTTCGCGTGGACGATGCCGGCCTTCTCGGCGCGGAAGTCGACCTTACCGCCCTTGGCGTCGCGGATGGCCTTGGCGACGTCCATGGTGACGGTGCCGACCTTCGGGTTCGGCATCAGGCCGCGGGGGCCGAGCACCTTACCGAGGCGACCGACGACACCCATCATGTCCGGGGTGGCGATGACGGTGTCGAAGTCGAGGAAGCCCTCCTCGATGCGCTTCTGGAGGTCCTCGGCGCCGACGATGTCCGCGCCGGCGTTGCTGGCCTCCGTCGCGCGCTCGCCCTTGGCGAACACGGCCACGCGCACGGTGGCGCCGGTGCCGTGCGGGAGCACCACGGCGCCACGGACCATCTGGTCCGCGTGCTTCGGGTCCACGCCCAGGTTGATGGCGACATCCACCGTCTGGTCGTACTTGGAGGCGCGTGCCTCCACCGTCTTCTTCAGGAGGGCGAAGCCCTCGGAGATCGGATAGCGCTTCTCGCGGTCCACCAGGGCGGAGGCCGCACGGAACTTCTTCCCATTCTGAGCCATGACAGAAATCCTTGTCGTGAGTGGGTGGGCGGCGGCCTAGCCGACGACGTCAATGCCCATGGAGCGCGCGGTGCCGGCAATGGTGTTCATGCAGGCCTCGAGCGACGCGGCGGTGGTGTCCTGGATCTTCTTCTTCGCGATGTCCTCGAGCTGGGCGCGGGTGATCTGCCCGACCTTCTCCTTGCCCGGCTTCTTCGCGCCCGAACCCTTCTTCTTCTCGGTGTGCAGCCCCGCCGCCTTCTTGATGAGGATGGCGGCCGGCGGCGTCTTCAGGATGAAGGTGAAGGAGCGGTCGGCATACACGGTGATGATCACCGGGATGATGAGCCCTTCCTTGGCCTCGGCCTGCGTCTTCGCGTTGAACTGCTTGCAGAACTCCATGATGTTCACGCCCTGCTGACCGAGCGCGGGGCCGATCGGCGGAGCGGGGTTCGCCTTGCCGGCGGGAATCTGCAGCTTGACCTGTCCTGTGACCTTCTTCATCGGCTGACGACTGCCTTTCGAGGGGGTGGTTCCGACGGGCCGCCAGACGGGGAGGCCCTCCCACCCATGGGTCCGGGCCCATGTCGAGCCCGGAATACACGAACGCCGCGCACCCCTTTACAGGAGCGCACGGCGAAAGAACAACGGACTAGCCGGTGGTCTTCTCCACCTGCATGAAGTCCAGCTCCACGGGGGTGGCGCGGCCGAAGATGCTCACGAGCACCTTCACCCGGCCCTTCTCCGCGTTGACCTCCTCCACCGTGCCGTTGAAGTTGGCGAACGGGCCGTCGATGACGCGCACCGTGTCACCCTCGTCGAACTGCACCTTGGGCTTGGGCTTGAGCGTGCCCTCGGAGATCTGCGAGGTCAGCCGGGCCACCTCCTGGTCGGAGATGGGCAGCGGATTCTGGTGCTGCGCCGTGCCCGGGAAGCCGGTGATCTTCGGCGTGTTCTTCACCAGGTGGAGCGTCCGGTCGTTCAGCTCCATCTGCACGAAGATGTAGCCGGGGAAGAACTTGCGGCGGGAGGTCTTCTTCTCGCCCTTCACCATCTCGACGACCTGTTCCATGGGAATCAGGATTTCGCCGAACTGGTCCTGGAGGCCCTCGAGACGAACCTTCTCCTCCAGGCTCTTCTTCGCCTGGTTCTCGAAGTTCGAGTAGGTATGGACCACGTACCATTTCATCGCCATTACAGCTTCCCCCACACGGCCGGCAGCCACTCCACCATCAAGTTGTAGGCGACGGTATCGATGAAGAAGAGCAGCACCGCGGCGACGAGCGAGGCGACGACCACGGCCATGGTCGACGTCCGGGTCTCCTGCCAGGTAGGCCAGGTGACCTTCATCATCTCCGAGGCCACTTCGATGGAGAGCGAGTGGGTGCGCGGGTGGAGATAGGTCGCCAGGGCCAGTCCCACGGCGAGCAGGTAGCCCACCAGCGTGGACACCTTCCAGTCCAGGCCGTCGATGAGGACCGGGTCGCTCCAGCCGAACCGCGCCCACAGCACCCCGAAGACCCGCTCCATGAAGAGGGCCAGGATGATGCCGGCGAGGAGATAGAAGATGACCACGAGCCGCTTCGGGTCGATCGCCGAACGGTTAGCCTGCTGGCTGGCCTCTGATGCCGTCGCCATGGTGCCTCACGGGGGTACTACGGATGCGAAAATGTGGGACAGCGAAAACACAGGAACCCCCGGTACCTCCAGGTACCGGGGGCCCCGCTCCCACTGAGAGTTGGCAGGCCAGGAGGGATTCGAACCCCCAACACGCGGATTTGGAGACCGCTGCTCTACCGTTGGAGCTACTGGCCTAGAACCCTGGAACTACAGACCTAGACCTTGCCTTCCTTGTGGTCCTGATGCTTGCGGCACCGAGGGCAGAACTTGCTCAGCTCGAGCTTGTCCTGGCTCTTCCGCTTGTTCTTCGTGGTCGTGTAGTTCCGCTCCTTGCACACGGTGCACTCAAGCGAAATGATGGAACGATTGCCCTTCGGCATGACCTACCTCACCAGATACGAGAGGGGAAGGCTACCACGAAGGAGCCCTCCCCTCGGAATCGGGAATGTTGAGCCTGGCAACCCGAAGGCCGCCCAGGCAAGTTACTCGATGATCTCGGCCACGACGCCGGCGCCAACCGTACGGCCACCCTCGCGGACGGCGAAACGGAGTTCCTTCTCCATGGCCACCGGGGTGATGAGCTCCACCTCGATGGCGATGTTGTCGCCCGGCATCACCATCTCGACGTTGTCCGGCAGCTTCACCGTGCCCGTCACGTCCGTGGTGCGGAAGTAGAACT
>NZ_JAJVKV010000024.1 GCF_024198175.1 Pyxidicoccus xibeiensis | reverse complement strand
TCAAAGAATTGACTGCGGTTTCCGCAATCTGTCTTCTACTTAGGCTTGCTATTTGGTTTTCAAAGACCGAGTCGCTTGTACCACCCGCGACTTTTTGCTACTGTTTGCTTCCTGCCGCCTGCCGTTTCCAACCGGCGGGGCCGCAGCTTCTATTCAAGTCCGCGTCCGTTGTCAACTTCGACTTTCGCGTCCTTGCGGCCTCTCGGAGTCTTCAGCGCCGCCCAGTGGCTTCCGCTGTTTCTTCCGAGGGGGCGCGGCTTCTACCGCTTCGCCGCCTCCCGTGTCAACCGCTGCTTCGTTGACTTTCCCGACCGTGCTGCCCGCGCTGCGACTCTCGGGCTACCCTTTGTCGGGGCGCGGCTTCTACCACCGCCGCGTCTTCTGTCAACTCGCTTCGTCGACCGCCATATTCCGTCTTGTTCCTGCTGCCCACCCGGAAGTGCCTTCCGCGCCAGTGCGCGGGCTTCCGTGTGAGGGGCGCGGCTTCTACCACCACCGCGTTTCGAGTCAACCGCTTCCTGCCGACTCTTGTTCCCTCTTCCGCAGCCACCTGGAAACTCCTGCTTGCCAGGCAGCCCTTCGAGCGGGGGCGCGGCTTCTACCACCGCCGCGTCTTGAGTCAACTGCTTCAGTCGACTCTTTCTTCCCACTTCTCCCACCCGCTGGCCGTCTTCCAACCAGGCAGCCCTTCGAGCGGGGGCGCGGCTTCTACCACCACCGCGTTTCGAGTCAACCGCTTCCAGTCGACTCTTCGTTCCCACCTTCTTGCCGCCTGACTGCCACTTCCGGTCAGGAGCTCTTTCGAGCGGGGGCGCGGCTTCTACCACCGCCGGGTCTTGAGTCAACCGCTTCCAGCCGACCCCTTCTTCCCACCCCTTTCGATGACCCGAAGCCCTGTTCCGGCCCGCGGCTTCATCGGACGAGGCATCCGTCCCTCGCATTGGTGTCAACGCGGCGAAACGCGCGACACTTCCCGGTGCAGCAAGGAGAGCGCATTGGGTACAGCCGCTCCACTCGCCGTGTTGTCGAAGATGCACCACACGTGTCGACCCGCCCGTTCGTGCTCCACGATGTGCTCGGCGAGCGCATCCAGATAGGACTCGGAGTACTCCGAGTAATAGATCTTCGGTGAGCCGTGCAGCCGGAAGTACACGAACTGCCCGTCCGGGGGCTGCGTGGCGCGCACGGCGGCCGGGTCCGCTCGCACGAAGCCGACGCGATGGTCCGCCATCAGTCTCCAGCCCTCCTCCGAGAACCAGGTCGGATGCCGGGGCTCGCACATGATGTCGACAGCGGTCCGTGAGCGGAGCTCACCAAGGAAGCTGCGAGCCGTCTCGGGCTCGAGGACGAGGCTGGGTGGGAGTTGCACGAGCAGACAGCCCAGCTTCTCCTCCAGGTGCCCCACCTCTCCCAGGAAGCGTTCGAGGGGCTCCTGGAAGTCACGAAGGCGCCGCTCGTGGGTGATGACCTTGGGAACCTTTACCGAGAAGCGGAACGCCGACGGGACGCTGTCACGCCAGCGCGCATAGGTGCCCGGGAGGTGAGGCCGGTAGAAGGAGGAGTTGATCTCCACGGCGGGGAAGACGCGCGCATACCGCTCCAGGTGGCTGCCCGTCGTGGGGAAGTGCTCCGCCACCGCGCTCGACAGGCTCCAGCCCGCGCATCCGATGGAGCGGCGCTCTGGTGGGGATGAGGGCGGCACGAGCAGATCCATGGAACAGGCTGAGGTTGGTCACGCTCCAGGCTCCGGACCTGCCGCCTCATGGCAACACGACGGGAGGCAGCCCGGGCAGGCGAGAGAGCTCCCGCACTCCTGCGTGGAACCGTGATCGAAGCCCCGGCCAACCACACGAACCCGTCGATTGACAGGTACCTGTCACCATGACAGATACATGTCCATGGCGAAGCCTACGGAAGTGGGAGCGCTGTTCACGGAACTGGTGCTCGAGGTGTTTCGGGTCAATGGCCTGGTGCTCGAGGCCGGCGATCGGCTGACCGAACCTGTCGGTCTCAGCAGCGCTCGCTGGCAGATCCTCGGCGTGGTGGACCACGAGCCGGCGCCCGTCGCGAACGTGGCCCGTCTCATGGGGCTCACCCGTCAGAGCGTGCAGCAGACCGCGGACGCGCTGGAGCGGGATGGGTTCGTCGAGTACGTGGAGAACCCCCACCACCGCCGCGCGAAGCTCATCGCAATGACGGAGAAGGGGCGCGAGGCGCTCCGGAAGGTGGAGGCGCGCCATGCGACCTGGGCGAACCGGACCGGCGCGGCCATCGACTCGCGGGCCCTCCAGGCAGCGCTGGAGGGGCTTCGCGAAGTCCGAAAGCGCCTGGAGGACGACACCGCAACAACCCACGCTGGACGGACAGGAGCATCCACATGAAGGGCGCGACGGCAATCCCCCTGCTTCCTTGTGTCTCTCTCGGGGAGACCCTGGACTTCTATCGGCACCTGGGCTTCGAGGTGACGCACCGGCAGACCGCGCCGAATCCGTACGCGGCCCTCCATCAATCCGGCTGCGACCTGCACTTCTTCGGCCTCAAGGGATTGGAGCCGGCCCGGGCCTACAGCACCTGCCTGGTGGTGGTCGACGAGGTCGAGGAGCTGCACCAGACCTTCGCCGGAGCCTTGAGACAGACGTACAACAAGGTGCCCATCACCGGCATCCCCCGCATCAGCCGGATGAGGAAGGGACAGACCCGCTTCACCCTGACCGACCCGAACGGCAACTCCATCATCTTCGTCCGGAGGGGGGAACCTCAGCCCGCCTACGTCGAACCCGACAGCGTCCAGGGGCCCCGCTCCCGGCTGGCCAAGGCGCTGGACGCGGCGGCCCGGCTGCGCGACTTCAAGACAGACGACGCCGCGGCCGCGAAGGTCCTCGACGTGGCGCTTGCTCGGAACGAGCCTGCCACTCCCCTCGAGCGTGCCCGGGCGCTTGCCGCCCGAATGGAGCTGGCCCTGGCGCTGGGGGACCCCGAGCGCGCCCAGGCCCTGCGCGCCGAACTCCAGGGGCTCTCCCTGACGGGTGCGGAGCGCAAGCAACTCCAACCCGAGCTGCGAGCCGCGGACGAGCTCCAGAAGTCGCTTGGCCAGCGCGACGACACCGAGCGCCCGGGGGCCCGGAAGAACAAGCGGTGAGCGCCACGTCCAGGGGCCGCCGGAGCGCCGCCTCCAGGGCCAGCGCTCCATCGCCGGCGAGGACCCACGGCGCCAGGTCCGGGATGCGCCGGCGGCGTCACCACACGGGCCGGAGCTTCAGCCGAAGTGAACCGCCGACAGCCGCGTCCCCATGAACATGCCGTTGTAGGGGATGGTGCCCCGGTCCGCTCCGGCCGCGCCCGCGATGACCATCAGGGGAAGCAGGTGCTCCTCACGAGGGTGGGACTGCCGGCCCGAGGGTGCCCTGTCCCACTCCGCCAGCCGCGCGTCCCGGTCCTTCGCCTCGAGCGTGGCTGTCTCTCGCAGCCAGACGTCGAACGTCTCGGAGACGCGCCGGGCATTCGGTCCGAAGAAGCCACGGAGGTCGTGGTACGACATCCCGCTGCCGATGATGAACACGCCCTCGTCGCGCAGCGGCGCGAGCGCGCGGCCCATCGCCAGGTGCTGCTCCGGATCCAATCCCTGGATGAGGGACAGCTGCACCGTGGGGACGTCCGCCTCCGGGTACGTGAGCTTGAGCGGCACGAAGGTGCCATGGTCATAGCCTCGCTGGGAGTCGGCGGCCGTCTGGAAGCCCGCGGCGCCGAGCAGCTCCCGCACCCGGGCGGCCAGCTGCGGGTTTCCCGGCGCCGGCCACTGGAGCTGGTACGACGCGGGCGGGAAGCCGTAGTAGTCGTAGAGCATGGGCGGACGAGGGCTCGTCATCACCGTCGGCACCGACTCCTCCCAGTGCGCGGAGATGACCAGCAGCGCCTTGGGCGGTGTCTTCGGGAGGTTGCGCACGGACTGGAGGTACTCGGTCAGCGCGGCGAAGCCCGGCTTGTCGTCGAAGCCCAGGTCGACGAACGGCCAGGGGCCTCCGCCATGCGGCATGAAGACGACGGGCAGGCGCTCGCCGCCGGGCGTCTTCTGGCGCTCATCCGGCTCGGAGGATGGCTGCTCACGGCTGGTGCTTGCCACCACCGCCGCGAGGCTCGCGGCACCCACCAGGCCGCCCACCACCGCGGCGCGCCGCGTGACTCCGTCTTTCCGCTCGTCGCGCATCTCTCGTTCCTCCACTGCCAAAGACTGCAAGGGCCACCCTCACCGTGCCAGGAGAAATGCGAGCCCCACACTGTTCCGAGGAGGGAACACCCTCCCTCGTCCCTTGTCTTCACCTCGGCACCAGGGCTACTTCGTGGATTCCAGTCTTTCCACGGAGGCGGCTTTGACCGGCATTTACGAGAAGACTTCTTCCATCTGCATCGCGGCGTGGGTCACCGGAGTCGGGCTCCTGGGGTGTGGCCCGGCGCCGGAGTCGGACGTCGAGGACACCGCCGGCGTCAGCCAGCAGGCCCTCACGGAGGGCGCTCCGCTAACGACGCATGATGCGAGCTGCCTGCGCCTCCAGGACCAGAACACGTGGAGCACGTACGCCTCATACATGACGCCCGTGGGCCCCGCGGTGGGCCTGCCCGGCGTCCTGGCGGACCTGAACCGCGTGGGTCCCATGCTGACGTCGAGCAACCGGCCGTCAGCCGTGGGCTACAAGGGCGGCTTCCGCTGGAACGATGGCGACATGGCCACCTCGGACTGGATACCCCAGGCCCTCACGGCGGGCGTGTCCGGCAGCACCAACGTCGCCATCGCCTCCTGGCACTACGGAGCCGCCAGCCCCGACAAAGGTGTGCGCCTCTCCGTGGCGGACATCTCGGACATGTCGTCGAGCGCGGTGAACTACCGCCACGTCCTCATGGTTCGGCCCACCAGCTCCGGCAACTTCACCACCGTGCCCATCCACGGAGGCGGGCTGGCCTGGTTCGGCAACTACCTCTACATGGCGGACACGTCCCAGGGGATGCGCGTGTTCGACCTCACGCAGATCCGCCAGGTGGACACAAGCACCACCTGCGACACGCAGATTGGCAAGGTCGGCTCCGTGTGGTGCGCGTACGGGTACAAGTTCGTGCTGCCGCAGGTGAGCGCGTACGTGGTGCCGTCCACCATCACCAGCCCGTGCCGGCCCAAGTTCTCCTTCCTGGGCAAGGACACGCGAGGCACCACCGACGTGGTGCTCTCTGGCGAGTACTGCAACAGCAGCGACGCGCAGTGCCCGTATGACGGCTCCACGCCGGGGCTCGGAGGACGGCTCTACCGCTGGCCCCTGGACTCCGCCACGAACCGGCTCAAGACGGTCAACGGCGCCGTGACGCCCGAGCGCGCCTACATCATGAACGAGCCCAATGTGCAGGGCGTGGCTCCCATCATGACCACGACGGCCACCACGTCCTACTGGCTGAGCTCCACGCGCTACAGCGGCGCGCTCTTCAAGGTCTCCACGGGGGCGTCTCGCACGGCGTACCTCTCCGGGAGCAGCCAGTGGGCGCGGATGCCCGAGGGCATGCACGCCACCGGGAGTGGCACCAACCTGTGGACGGTCACGGAAGGCTACAACGGCTCCACCAGCCCGGCCTCCGGAGGGCGCGTGGTGTTCTACGTGGACCAGGCCGCCGTGGACTGAGCGCGGGCTGCGGCAATTGAAGCTCGGTTGACGTTTGGCCTGGCGCGCATCGCGGCTCCAGGGGCGTGTGCCATAGAGTTGCCGTATGGCGGACATGCCGAAACCCGATACGGCGGTCGAAGTGGTCGTCGACCGTCGCCGGTTCCTCACCTGGGTGGTGGCCTCGCCGGCGCTGGTGGTCGCCGCGCGCCTGGGGCTCGACATCCCTCGCGCCGACGCGGCGGAGCCCTCGGCGGCTCCTGACGGGACGGCGCTCAGCCTCTACATCGCCATCCAGGCCAATGGTCACGTCACCGCCACCCTGCCCCGGACCGAGACGGGCCAGGGCATCACCACGGGCGTGGCCATGCTCGTGGCCGAGGAACTCGACATCGAGCCGGGCTCGGTGGAGGTGCGCACCGCCGACGCGGACCCGCGCTGGGTCATCCAGCTCACCGGCCTGTCGTCGACGATGCGCTTCCTCGCGGGCCCCCTCCGCGCCGCCGCCGCGACGGCCCGCGCGCGGCTGGTCACCGCCGCGGCGAATCGCTGGTGGTTGCCAGCCCACACGCTCACCACCGCCAATGGCGAGGTGGTGGCTCCGGATGGCCGCCGCGCGGGCTACGGCGAGCTGGCCGAGGACGCCGCCCGCGTGCTGCTGCTCCTCGTCTCCGCCCAGCCGAAGGCGCCGAGCGAATACACGGTGGTCGGGCGCCCCAGGGTGCGCCTCGATGCCCGTGACATCGTCACCGGCGCGGCGCGCTTCTCGCTCGACCTGGACATCCCCGGTGCCGTCCCCGTGGTCGTGGCCCGTCCGCCCACGCTGCGCGGGACGGTACAGAGCTTCGACGCCTCGACGGCCTCTTCCATACCTGGCGTCCTTGGCGTGGCGCGCCTGCCCACGGGCGTGGCGGTGGCGGCACAGACCTTCGCCCAGGCCTTCGCGGCTCGGGATGCCCTTCGCATCTCGTGGGCTCCGGGCCCGGCCAGCCACCTCTCTGATGCGGACATCCGCACACGCCTGCGCGACGCGATTGGCGCGCGGCCCCTGCCTCCCCTGTTCACCGCGCGGACCCTCGAAGGGCGCTTCGACTTCCCCTACCTCGCCCACGCGCCGATGGAGACGCAGAGCTGCGTGGCCACCGTCGTGGGGGACCGCGCCGAGCTCTGGCTGGGCGCGCAGGATCCGAAGTTCGCCCAGCGAGAGGTCGCGGCCGCGCTGGGCTGGGCGCTCTTCCCACAGCGCGTCACCGTGCACACCACCCGGGCGGGTGGCGGCTTCGGACGGCGGTTCTTCCCGGAGGCCGCTGTCGAGGCGGCGCTCGCCTCGCGGGCGCTCGGCAGGCCCGTGAAGCTGATGTGGACGCGCAACGACGACATGCGCCACGGCCGCTACCGTCCGGCCAGTCACCACCGCCTCCTCGCGTACCTCGGCGCGAATGGCTCCATCCTCGGGTGGAACCACCGGGCCGCCATCCCCACCGTGGAGTTCCCCCACGGGTTCGGCGATGCCCTCACCGCCCTGCTCGGAACCGCCCTGCCCGAGGTCACCAACCGCGTCTTCTTCGAGCTGTCCCAGCACGTGCCCTACCGCTTCGGGCTGGTGACGCAGGAGCTGCGCGAGGTCTCACTGCCCATTCCCACTGCGTCGTTCCGCTCGGTGTTCACCAGCCAGGTGGGCGTCGCGAACGAGGTCTTCATCGACCAGCTCGCACGGGCGCTGGGGAGAGACCCCGTCGAGCTGCGGCGCTCCCAGCTCACGTCGAGCCGTCTCAAGGCCGTCCTGGAGCGGGTGGTGCGCGAAGGCGCCTGGGGCCGGCCGCTGCCTTCCGGCGTCGCCCAGGGAGTCGCCGTCCTCGAGGAGTGGGACAGCGCCATTGCCCACCTCGTCGAGGTCGACGTCACGGGAGAGGTGCCCCGGGTGCTGCGCGTGGTCATCGCCGCCGATGTCGGCCTGCCCATCAACCCGAAGAGCGTCGAGGCCCAGCTCCAGGGCGCGGCCATCGACGCGTTCTCCACCACGCTGAGCGCGGGCATCCACATCGACCAGGGCGCCGTGCGAGAGGGCAGCTTCGCCGACTACCGGTGGCTCCGGATGAAGCACTCCCCCGCGGAGATACAGGTCCACCTGGTCCGGTCGGATGACCGCGTCGGCGGAGTCGGCGAGCTCGGCTACCCCAGCGCTGCCGCCGCCCTGTCCAATGCCATCGCACGGGCGAGCGGCACGATGCCCACCCGCTTTCCGCTGCTCGACGCAGGAGCCTGACCATGCCGGCCTTCCAGTTCATCCTCAACGGCCAGCCCGTCATGGTGGAGTCCTCCGCGGACCTGCCCCTGCTCTGGGCGCTGCGCGACCTGCTCGGGGTGACGGGGCCCAAGTATGGCTGCGGCGTCGGCGTGTGCGGCGCCTGCACCAGCCACCTGGAGGGCGAGGCCTTCCGCCCCTGCATCCACCCCGTCAGCGAGGTGGCGGGCACGAACGTGACCACCATCGAGGGCCTGGGCGGCGAGGGGCTCCATCCCGTGCAGCAGGCGTGGATCGCCGAGGACGTCGCGCAGTGCGGGTTCTGCCAGCCCGGGCAAATCATGGCGGCGGTGGCACTCCTGCGGAAGAACCCGGACCCGACCGATGCGGACATCGACGCGGCCATGAGCGACAACGTCTGCCGGTGCGGCACGTACGTCCGGATCCGCGCCGCCATCCGACGCGCGGCCCGCGCTCTCCGGGGAGAGTGAGGCTGTCGGAGATGCGGGCAGCCGCTGAGCGCGCCGCCCCGCACGGGGAGTGGACGACAGGAGAGGAACCGTTCGACGGGGAGTAGCGCGGTCGGGTCGCAGCCGTTAGAAGGGCGCCTTCTCCGGCGCCGACCCGACAACATGCGAACGACCCATCGTCCCCTGACCACCGTGGCCCTGGCCACGAGCATCTTCATGGCGGCCCTGGAGGTCACCGTCGTCTCCACGGCGATGCCCACCGTGGTCGGCGAGCTGGGCGGCATCCAGAGCTACGCGTGGGTCTTCACCGCGTACATGCTGTCCTCCACCATCACCGTGCCCATCTACGGGAAGCTGGCGGACCTCTACGGGCGCAAGCCCATCCTGCTCTTCGGCATCGGGCTGTTCCTCGTCGGCTCCATTGCCAGCGGCCTGTCCACGACGATGAACATGCTCATCGCCTTCCGGACCCTGCAGGGCCTGGGCGCGGGGGCCATGCAGCCCGTCGCGCTCACCATCATCGGGGACATGTACACGTTGGAGGAGCGCGCGAAGGTCCAGGGCGCGTTCAGCGCCGTCTGGGGCGTGGCGGGACTGATTGGCCCCGTCACCGGTGGCCTCATCGTGAAGTACCTGAGCTGGCACTGGGTCTTCTTCATCAACGTCCCGGTGGGCATCATCACCTTCGCCCTGCTGCTGGCCTTCTTCCATGAGCAGGTGCAACGCAAGCCGCAGCAGCTGGACTTCCTGGGCGCGGGGCTGCTCGCCGCCTGGGTGGTGGCGCTGCTCGTGGGCGTCCAGGGCGTTGGGCAGAACCTGTGGGGGCTGCCGGTGGCGGCCGTGCTGCTCGTCGCGTTCATCATGGTGGAGCGTCGGGCGGCGGACCCCGTCATCCCGATGTCCATCTTCAAGCACCCCGCCATCGCCATCTCCTCCGTGGCGGGCGCCCTCTTCTCGGCGGCGATGTTCGGGTCCACCACCTACGTGCCGCTGTACGTGCAGGCCGTGCTGGGCAGCACGCCCACCGTGGCGGGCGGGATGATCACCCCGATGATCGTCGGCTGGCCCATCGCCAGCGTGTTCGCGGGTCGGCTGCTGCTCACGTCGGGCTTCCGTCCCCTCATCGTCGGGGGCCTGGGGCTGACGGTGGTCGGCACCACGCTGATGGCGCTGCTGCTCAAGCCCGACTCGCCGCTGCTCGTCCTCCAGCTGGCCATGGCCCTGTTCGGCATCGGCCTGGGCTTCGCGTCCACCGCCCTGCTCATCGCGGTGCAGACCAGCGTGGGCTGGGAGCTGCGCGGGGTGGCCACCGCCAGCAACATGTTCTTCCGCACCATCGGCGGCGTCATCGGCGTGGGCCTGATGGGCGGCGTCATGGTGTCGCAACTCCTGAAGGACCCCAGCATCCCCATCTCCGCCGCCAACGCGCTGCTCGGTCCCGAGCACGGCCACGGGGTGCCTCCGGAGATGCTGAAGACGCTGAGCGGCGCGCTCAGCACCGGGTTGACCATCAACTTCTGGCTCATCTGCGCCTTCACCGTGGCCGCGTTCGTGTCCGGCCTGTTCTTTCCCAAGGTCTCCCGGAACCTGTCGTCGCCCGTCGCCGCCGCCGACGCGGCGGCCCCGCACTGAGGGCCGCGGGACAGGCGCCGCGCTTCTGGAGGCTGGCCTGGGGGCATAAGCTCCCGCTCCCATGCTCCAGACCTTCCTGTTGCTCACGCTCGCGGCTGCTCCCGTGGACTCCCAAGCGCTGCGCGGCGCCGTCACCGAGCGCATTGCCCAGGTGAAGGGGGCCACCGTGGCCGTCGCCTATCAGGACCTCGGCGACAGCCGCGACACCCTCCTCCTGAATGCGGACAAGCTCTTCCATGCCGCCAGCACCATGAAGGTGCCCGTCATGGTCGAGCTCTTCCGGCAGGTGGACTCCGGCGGGCTGTCCATGGACCAGCGGGTGACGCTCGTCAATCGGTTCGAGTCCATCGTGGACGGCTCCCCGTACGCGCTCGACGCCGCCGACGACGAGGATGCCGGCCTCTACGAACAGCTCGGCAAGCCGGTGGAGGTGCGCGAGCTCATCCAGCGGATGATTACGCGCTCGAGCAACCTGGCGACCAACTCGGTCATCGCCCTGGTGGGCGCGAAGAAGGTCAATGCGACGCTGCGCTCACTGGGGGCTCGGAAGATGACGGTCCTCCGGGGCGTGGAGGATGGGAAGGCCTACGCGAAGGGCCTCAACAATACGGCCACGGCAAGAGATCTCGCCACGCTGATGGCGGCCATCGAGCAGGGGAAGGCCACGTCCGAGACCTCCACGGCGGCCATGCGGAAGATCCTCCTCGCGCAGGAGCTGAACGACCTCATCCCCGCGGGACTCCCTCCGGGCACTCCTGTCGCGCACAAGACGGGGCAGATCACCGCCGTCCTGCACGATGCGGCCATCGTCTATCCACCCGGCCGGGCACCCTACGTCCTCGTCGTCCTCACGAGCGGCATCCCGGACGAGAAGGTGGCCCGCGCGCTCATCACCGACCTCTCCCGCAGCGTCCACGCCCATGCGACCCGGAAGGCTCCTGGGGCTCCTGCTCGCGCTCCGGACGCGGGCACCGGCTCACCGTGAGCACGGCGGTCGTCGCATGACCGTCTACAGGGCATCACGATGGATGGCTTCACGGGCCCCACCGAGCCGCCTGGATGATATGACAATTGATTTAATGACATATCATCCATGTCTAATTTGATATGTTATTGATTGAGTGGTCACAGAAATGCCTGATAGTTCGTTCATGTAGGCATCGTGGATCAGACACCGGCGATCCACTGAACACCCGGCCATGTGGGCATGGCCGATCAGATCGCGACCTCTTTTCTGTTCAAGTGTTCAGGTAGGCATTGCCCTGCTGTGCTCGTCCCCGTTCGTCGGGTGACACGGCTCGACAGGGGTCCGAAATTGACTGAAGGTCCGTTCAGGTAGTTGTTGCGATCGGAAGCGCCTGACTGGACGCTCGTTCATGTAGGCACGGCAGATCAGATCGCTGCCCGACGCTGCTGCCTGCCAGGCAAGCGAGGCAGCAATCCATCGAGCGCGGCTCTCCCACCAGGCACACCACCAGCAGCGTCCCGTCCGTGGGCCGAGCGGCTTGCTGCCCCCTCCCGCCAGCCCCAGCGTTGGGCTTGGCGCTCAACCAGGAGGCAGGTGATGGCGAAGAAGAAGATCACCGAGGGCTACGGAGGGACGAGCGAGCAACGGCAGCGCCACCTCCAGAACGACAACTTCTCGGAGCGGGCTCCTCACACCCCGGACGAGGCGGAGGCCGTGCGCAGCACTCCCGACAAGGATGGGCGTGAGGTCACCGTGCATCCCCTGGGCTCGGAGGACTCGGACGACCTCTGGACCGGAAAGCCGTAGGGCTGACGCCCGCTCCTCAGCTCAACGCATGAAGAGGAAGTAGAGCACCGCGCTCAGGGCCGCCGAGACGAGGATGCTGCCGAAGCAGCCGAGCTTGTTCGAAAAGAAGAGGAACATGGGCGCGCCGAACCTGCGCACGCCCGGCCCCCGGGAAAACCCCTGACGGCCCCACATGTCTGCTGCCGCACGAACGAACGCGGGCAGGGCGCTACCGGTGCGCCCTGCCCCGCCGCCAGCCGCGCTTCAGGCCCGGTGGGCTACGCCGCGGCCTCCTCGAAGGCGACGCCGTCGATGATGCTGCTGAAGTCGCGGAGGAAGTCCGCCGGCGTTCCCTCGAACTCCGCCAGCTCGCGCGACGAGCGGGTGGAGACGGCCGCCGTCACCTCGAGGGAGCCGAGCCCCGGGACGCTGACGGCCTCGCCATCCACCTCGTTGTTGGCATCGCCGTCGGTCCGCTCGGCCGCACTGCCGATGCCCGCGTCGCTCTGGGTGAAGGCCCGCACACTGCCGCTGATGGTCACGTCCTCAGCCAGCGAGCCCAGCGCGCCGCCCAGGTCTCCACTCAGGGCCTTGCTCAGCGCGCTCGCGATATCCCGCGTGTTCGCCGTCGCATGGAGGTCCACGGCGATGCCCTCGTTCTGGCTGAGGTTCACCCCGCCACCCTCCACGCCGATGCCGCTGGAGAACTCGAAGCCGCCGCTGAGCGTCGTCGTAGCGTTGTCGATGGCGTTCTGTCCCGCGTCTTCCAGCGCCCCGACCGGGTCCGAGATGAGCTCCTCCAGGTCCACGTCGATGGGCACCCGCGTCTCCAGGCCGATGTTGGCGGAGCCCTCGACGTTGCCCGGCGCCAGGTTGCCGCCCCCGGGGAGCGTCACCGGCCCGGTGATGTCCAGGCTCCCTTCGACCTCCAGGGACTGGTTGAGCACCAGGGTGGGCGGGCCCTCGCGGGGAATCTCGATGGCGATGGCATTGGCCGCCGAGGCGTTGGCGGAAGCGCCCGGCAGGCCGAGCTTCTCGCCCAGGTCGGCACCGATGGAGGCACGGGCCTCGATTTGAAGCGTCGTGCCCGTGTACGCATCCGTGATGTCGCCAATCTCGTCTCCCGCCGAGGCGATCATCGCGGCCCCGATGGGTGCCAGCGGCCCGCCCGCGACCGTCGCGGCGGCCCCCACGGCCACGCCGGCCACGGTCTCCGCCGCCTCCGTCACCTGATCCACGCTGTCGAACTCGAACTTCATGGTGGCCGACGCCGTCACCTCGCCCTCGAGCTCCGCATCGGCCAGGCCCGGCAGGTTCAGCTTCGCCGCCAGCCCGGCGCTGCCCTCACCGGACAGCTCCATCGAGTAGCCGTCCTCCGTCTTCGTGATCCTCATCTCCACGCCGGCGCCCACCTGCACGCCCAGGAGGCTGCCCTCGACGTTGGCCGTCGCGGAGAAGCTGTCACCCGGCGACTGGAGCTGGTCGATCTGGCTGTCCAGGTTGAGCGCGTCCGCCGCCGCGTTGCGGACCGCGTCTCCCAGCCGGCCCACCACCTCTTCGGACACGAAGCTGTAGACCTCTTCCACGGCCTTCTCCGCCAGGCCGGTGAAGAACTCGGCGACGTCGCCCACCGCACCGGCCACGTCCTCGAAGCGGTCCTCGATGAAGCCGCCCGGGTCCGACAGCAGACTGCCCGCGCCCTTCTTCAGCAGCTCCTCGGCGGCGTCCTCCTTGCCCTGGTGGGCGAGCGCGCCCGCCAGCAGATCGCGGAACTTCGAGTCGCCGCCATTGTCGATGAACTTGCCGAAGCCGTCGTCCACCTGCTCCTGCTCGTACCCGTCCGGGATCTCCTTGGCGAGGGCGTAGGCGAGCTGTGCGGCGGCTTCAGGAGGCGCCGCGTTGCCGATGCGGCTGAAGTTCTCGGACATCCCCTCCACGTCCGACTCGGAGAGGCCTCCCGTCTGCGTGGCCTCGCCGAGCAGCTCCGCGCTGCGCTGGAGCCGGGGGCCCGCCAGCGTGAGCATCGCCTCCACCGTCGCGGGGTCGTCCTGGTGGGCCTCGACCTGCTCCGCCAGTGCCTCGGTGAAGGCGTTCGCGTCCGCGTGGTTCCACTCGTCCACCGGCTTGGTGACCGCGCCCTCCACCTGCTCGCGGAAGACCGCGACCGCCATGTCCTCCGGCGTCGTGTTCGCGGCATCGAGGGGGTCCTGCCCCGACGAGACGCTCCGCGCGAAGTGCTCGTTGGAGACGGTCGCCGCCGCGTCGCCCTCGAGCGTGTTCCCCGCCGTGCGGATGACCTTCGCGAGCGACGCGCGGTCCTGGATGGACGACATCCCCGAGTCCGTGGAGCTCGGGTCGCCGCCCTGGGCCCGGTCCGCCAGCCGCTGACCAAAGGCTCGCAGATCCTGTCCGTTATAGATGTTGAGCGTCCGCAGCGTCTGGGACGACTTCGGGTCCTGGTAAAGCTTCGCGTACTCGCGATCCGCCTTCAGGGTGGCGGCAATGTCGTTCGTCTGGGTGGAGGGAGCCATCCCCAGCACCCGGGCCAGGTCGGTCTGGCGCGCGCCCGAGCCCTGGAAGGCATCGCGGACCTCGTTGGCCCGGAGGCCGGACCGGGCAATCTGGTTCGCGGTGAACGCGGCCGGCTTGTTCGCCCCCGCGGCGATGACGTTCGCCGACTGCATGTCCGTCTCCGCCACCTTCGACGTGCGGGCGACAGTCTCTTCCGCCTGCTGGAGCTGCGCGTTCGCCGTGGTGCGCTGACGGGTGGCCTGGTCCAGCTCGCGACGCGCCGCGTCCACCCGCTCCTGCGCGGGCTGCTTCTCCGGCCCCTTCGCCTTCTGCAGCGCCTGATTCGCCTGGGTCAGCTTCTGCTGGGCCTGCTGCGCCTGCTGCGCGGCTCTCTCCGCCGCCTGCCGGGCGCGCTCCGCCGCCTGCCGAGCCTGCTCGGCGCGCCGCGCCGCCTCTTCCGCTCGACGGCGAGCTGCCGCCAGGGCCTCCTGCTGCGAGGCGACGCTGGTGGTGCTGACTCCTCCAGACGAACCACTGGTACTCGCGACGACCATGCGGCCTCCCACGTGTGGTGATGACAGGGGAGGTACGCAATCCCCCCTTCACTGGTTACACGGGGATTTATTTGTGAAGGGCGGGGGCGCCCCCAGCGCGCGAGCTACGCGCCGCGCTTCAGCCGCTCCACGTAGTCCGCGGGCAGCCCCGCGGACTGGGCGCCGCGCACCAGCGCCTCGACGAAGCGCGGGCTCACCGGGCCGTCTTGCGCGGCGCGGCGTGGGTTTGTGACGAACGCGGTGGCCTCCAGCTCCTGGCCGTCCACGCGCACGCGCACGGGGCGCTCCACGCACATCCCCGTGACGAAGCCTTCCTTGTGCTGGACGATGGGCCAGTCCTGGCCGCGAATCTCGAACAGGCGCCCGTACACCTTCGCGCCCGGAGCATCCGCCAGCCCCGCCACCCGGCCACCCCACCAGCGCGAGGGGAAGTCGTAGACGAGGTCCACGTCCACCGCCTCCGCCAGCTTCCCCTCGGGCAGCTCGAAGAAGCCGTAGCTGTGCTGCTGCTTCCACTCGTCGAAGGCGGCGCGGTCCAGGATGGTGGAGTACGCGAAGTACAGGCGAGTGGCGGACGGGTCCGCCCCCGCGCGAGCCTTCATCACCTGGTCATAGTGCGAGTCCATGTCGCCCTCTCCTACCGCTTCTCGCGGCGAGACGGTGTGCCTTCGTCCCGGAAGACGGCCAGCACTCCGGACACGTCCAGCCGGGACGTCTTGATGAACAGCCGCAGCGCGCGCTCCACGTGCTCGGCCAGCGTGGTCATCTTCTCCAGCCGGGCCAGCCGCTCGCGCGGGATGTCGCTCATGGCCCCGGCCAGCCGCCGCGCCTCCGCGAGGTCCGCGCGGATGCGCGCCACGAAGCCCGCCTCGCGCTCCTCGATGACGTGCGTCACCATCCGCACCAGGTCCGTCTCCGCGGCGTAGCGCCACGCGGTGTCCTGCGGCAGCCTCACCCGCTGGATGACACCCCAGCGCTCCAGGTCCCGGAGCAGCATGGAGACGCCGCCCTTGGACAGGTCCAGCTCGCGCTCGATTTCTCCAGCGGTCAGGGGCTCACCGCGCAGGTACAGCAGGGCCCAGACGCGCCCCTGGTTGCGCTTGAAGCCCCAGAACTCGATGACGTTGCCCACCGCGTCCACCGCGATGGCCTCCCACGGCGCCAGCCTTCCTTCGACGGCCGGCACTTCGGATGCTGGGCTCCCGGGCCCCCCGGTCCACAGGTAGCCCTTCATGCAGCGCGCCCCTGGACCTGCTCGGCGATGCCGGCGGACAGCTTGCGCGCCCAGCCCACCAGCTCCTGTCCGGCGGGCTCCGTCGCGAAGCGGCCCAGCTTGTCGAGCGCCGCTTCAATCTCCACGTTCATCCGCGCCATGGAGGCCTCCACCGCGCCCGTGGCCTCAATCGCGGCGCCAATCTCCTTGGTGCGCTCGGGCGTGATCGTGGAGAAGGCCCACGCGTCCTTCAGCTTGCGGCGCAGGGACTCCTCCTTGGCCACCGCCAGGAGGATGGGCATGGACGGCGTGCGCGAGTGCACGTCCGCGTAACGCGGCTTGCCCACGTCCGTGCCGAGGATGTCGCGGATGTCGTCGGCAATCTGGAAGGCCACGCCCAGGTGACGGCCGAACCCGTCGAAGCGCTCCACCGCCTCGGGGCTCTCCGCGAGGGTGGCGGCGGCGCTGCCGCACCAGCCGAACAGCGAGCCCGTCTTGCCCTCGGCGATGAAGCGCAGCCGGTTGAGCGGCAGGTCCAGGTCACCCCGGGCCTCCACCTCGGCGATAGCGGCGCGCGTCATCTCCGAGACGACCGACAGCGCGCTGCGCGTCAGCCGCGCATCCAGCATGGAGAGCTGGTGCAGGCCGGTGGAGAGGATGAGGTCGCCGCTCATCACCGCCACGATGTTGCCCCAGCGCGCGTTCACCGTGGGCCGGCCGCGGCGGAACATGCCCGCGTCCACCACGTCGTCGTGCAGGAGGCTGGCGGAGTGGATGAGCTCGGACGCCACCGCCACGTCCACCAGCCGCTCCGCGGGGACGCCCACCGCGCCGCCGAACAGGCGCACCAGCATGGGACGGGCGCGCTTGCCGCCGCTGCCGAGGCAGAGGTGACGGGCCGCCTCCATCAGCGTGTCGCCCTTCACGTCCGGACCGGCATTGCCATCCACCAGGGTGCTGCCAAGCCGCTGCTCCACCGCCCCCAGAAAGTCCGTCAGCTCCCGAGCCAGTTCCATGTGCGCCCTCTCCTCGCCCGTTCATATAGTTCAAGACCGCGTGAACTGCACCTGAATCCAGCGTCCCCCTCCAGGCGGGCGGGCGTGTGGGATAGGCGGGGGGTGCCCGGCCGTGGGGCGGGCGTGCGTGGCGGGTTCACCGGGGGGCGCATTGAGGGCCCCCCGTGCGCCGTGCGACAGACCTGGGGCCCCGTCGCTCCCGAAGAAGGACCGCGTTGCGCCCCGCCGGAATCCGCCGTCACGTCCTGAGCAGCTTCGCCTCGCTCGCCTCCGCCGTCCCGCTGTTCCGCCCGGGCACGTCCCTGCCCGGCTCCTCCGCGCCGCTGCTGGGCGCGCCGCCGGTGGATGGGCCGGGGCCTGGTGCCCTGGCCCCTGGCGCCAGGGCGGCCACGGGCCAGCTGCGGCGGACGCTGGGCACGTCCGTGGTGGAGGGCATGTTCGCGGAGGTCTTCACGGCATGCGCGGGCGCCACGGTGCTCACGGCGTGGGCCATTGCCCTGCAACTGGGGCCCTTCCTGGTGGGAGTGATGACCGCCCTGCCCTTCTTCGCCCAGTTCGTGCAGTTCCCAGCGGCGTGGCTGACGTCCACCTTCGGGCACAGGCGGGTGGCGCTCACCTCGGTGTGCCTGTCGCGCCTGGTGATGCTCCCCCTGGCGGTGCTGCCCTGGCTGGGGCTGTCCTTCCACTCGCAGCAGGTGCTGCTCCTGGCGGTGGCCGGCGCCTCGGCCCTGCTGGGCGTGGTGGGCAACAACGCGTGGGTGGCGTGGATGGGCGAATTGGTGCCGCGCTCCGTGCGGGGCCGCTTCTTCGGCCGGCGCACCGCGCTCACCACGCTGGCGGGCACACTGGCGTCGCTCACCGCGGGGCTGCTGATGGACCGGCTGCGCGCCCCCGCGGGCGTGGGGCTGGGGTTGCCGCTGCTCGCCCTGGGCGCGTGTGCCATGGGCGTGGTGACGACGCTGCTGATGGCCGCGCAGCATGACCCGGCCCCGCCGGGCACCACGCCGCGCCTGGAGCTGAAGGGCGCGCTGATTCCGCTGAAGGACCCGCTGGCCCGGCGCGTGCTGCACTACCAGGTGGCGTGGAACGCGGCGGTGGGCGTGTCCGCGCCCTTCTTCGCGCTGCACAGCCTGCAGAACCTCAAGATGACCTTCGTCATCATGGCGCTGCACGCCGCGGCGGTGGCGGGGATGCGCATCCTCACCGCGCCGCTGTGGGGCCGCGTCATCGACAAGGTGGGCGCACAGCCGGTGCTGATGGCGTGCTCGCTGGGCATCAGCGTCATCCCCGTGCTGTGGCTGCTGCCGTCCGCGGGCACGCTGTGGCCGCTGCTGTTCGACGTGGTGCTGGCCGGCGCCCTGTGGAGCGGCCATGGCCTGGCCATCTTCGCGCTGCCCCTCGCGGTGGCCCCGCGCAAGGGGCGCCCCTTCTACCTCGCCGCCTTCGCGACGGCGGGCGGCCTGGCCTACTCGGCGGCCGCCGCGGTGGGAGGCGCCATCGCCGCCGCGCTGCCCGCGCAGTTCGTGCTGGGCAACCACGTCTGGGTGAACCTGCACGTGCTGTTCGTGCTGTCGTCGGTGGCGCGGCTGGGCGCGGGGCTGCTGGCCGCGCGCGTCCCCGAGCCCGGCGCCCGCCCGGTGCAGTCCGTGGGCGCCCTGGTGTCCCGGCTGCTGCCCCGCCTGCGCCCGGCACCCGCGCTGGCCGAGGCCCGCACGGCGGACACCGAGCGCTGACCGTCAGATGCGGTAGGCCCTCACCACCTGGGACACGCGCTCGGACAGCATCTTCAGGGACACCGCCGAGTCGCTGGTGGTGGAGATGCGCTTCACCGTGTCCCCCATCAGCGAGTTGAGCTCGTTGACGGCGGTGAAGATCTGCTCGATGCCCGTGGCCTGCTGGCTCACCGTCTGCGCAATCTGCCGCGCGGCCACGGTGCTGTCGTTGACGATGGCGGTGAGCTGCTTGAGCGTGTCCCCGGACGTGCGCACCTGCGTCAGCCCCGCCTCCATGCGCTGGGTGCCCGCGGCGGTGATCTCCACCGTGCCGGCGATCGCCTCGCTGATGTCGGAGAGGATCTGCCGCACCTGGTTGGTGGCGCGGATGGACTGGTCCGCCAGCGCGCGAATCTCGCGCGCCACCACCGCGAAGCCCTTGCCGTGCTCTCCCGAGCGCGCCGCTTCGATGGCCGCATTCACCGCCAGCAGGTGGGACTGGTCCGCCAGGTCCTTCACCGTCTCGGTGATGCCGCTGATCTGCTGCGTGCGCTCCCCCAGCGACATGATGCGCTCGGTGATCTGCTCCACCTGGGCGCGCAGGTCCACCAGGCCGTCGATGCTCTCGGCCACCGCCTCCTCGCCGGTGCGGCCCAGGGCCTCGGCGCGCTCGGCGACCTGGATGACGGACTCCGCGGAGTCCGACGCCATCATCGCCGTCTGACGGATCTCCTGCGCCGTCACCTGCGTCTCCTGGAGCGCGACGGCGTGACGGGAGACCATCTGGTTCTGCTGCTCGGCGGACTCGTTGAGCCCCGACACCGAGTCGCTCAGCAGCTCCGTGGACGACTGGAGCTGGTGCAGCAGCTCCTTCAGCTTGCCCACCAGCAACGCGACGGCGCGCGCGAGCTGGCCGACCTCGTCCGTGGTGTCGATGCGCACCGTCTCGCGCAGGTCGCCATGCTCGGCGATGCGCTGCACCGCGCTGGTGAGCTGGTTCAGCGGCGCGACAATCCTGCGGCTGAGCGCGTAGGCCGCCCCCGTGAGCAGCAGCAGCGCGGCGACGAGCACGAGGCGCACTTTGGAGAGCACGCCCTCCACCCGGCCCATGGCCTCCGTGCGGTCGAAGCCCACGTGCACCTGCCCCAGGTCGCCAGGCACCGACGCGCTCATGTCCAGCAGCTCCACACCGGACACCCGCACGACGGAGCCATTCTTCGCCTTCGCCAGCCGGTCGCGCTGGTCCCGCAGGGCCTGCGCATGCTTGCCGGCCACCCCCACCAGCGCGCCCTTCGCATCCAGCACCGCGACGTAGGCCAGCTTCCCGTCGCGCGCCACGGCGTCCAGCGAGGTCTGCACCGCCGAGGCATCACCCCTGCGCAGGAGGTCCGCCAGCGTGGACGCCACCACCGTGGGAACCGCCGAGGTCATCTCGCGGCCCTGCGCCTCGAACGACTGGTGCATCCGGGGAATGATGTACGCGAGCGACAGCACGGTGAAGAACAGCGCCACCAGCAGCGGCGCCAGGGTGATCTTCTGGGTCAGGGAGATTCGCATCCGGGCACGGGGAAGGCCTGGCGGGCCCGCACGCTCGGCGCGAGCCGTCCCATTCCAGGCCAAGAACAGGAAATGAAGACCCCCTGGAGAATCCAGAGAGGTCGCCCATTGTGAACACTCCCGCTCAAGCCACGCAACCCTACATGCCGGAGCCGTGGGAGCCCCCACTTTCGAGTCGTGGCAATCCCTTACACGCGCTGAACGCTCCAGGCCTATCCTCCGCTCTGGCTGCACCGTCCAAGGGAGCGTCCATGGCTCGCAGGCGCAAGGTCCTCGTCGGCATCGCAGTGCTACTACTCGGAGTGGGGGTTGCGCTCGCCGCGGGTGTGCGCGCGGACGTGCCGGCCTCGGAGCTGGAGGCCCGCCATGCGACGCCGCCCTCGCGCTTCGTCGACGTGGACGGTCTGCGCGTCCACTACCGGGACCAGGGCCAGGGCCCGGCGCTGGTGCTGCTGCATGGCTCCAATGCCTCTCTCTTCACGTGGGAGGGCTGGGTGCGTGAGCTGTCTGCCCACCACCGCGTCATCACCCTGGACCTGCCGGGCCATGGCCTCACAGGTCCGGACGCGAAGGGGCGCTACACGTATGAAGGCATGGCAGCGGTGGTGGACGCCTTCCGTGCGCGGTTGGGACTGGAGCGCTTCGCGCTGGCCGGCAACTCCATGGGGGGCGCGGTGGCCTGGCACTACGCCCTGCTCTACCCGGAGCGCGTGGAGCGGCTCGTGCTGGTGGACGCGGCCGGCTACCCGCGCGACGAGCCGTCCCCCTGGGTCTTCCGGCTGGCGCGCACGCCGGTGCTCGGAGAAGTGTTCTCCCTGGTGACGCCCCGCTGGGTCATCGACCGGAACGTGCGTGGCGTGTACGGCGACCCCTCGAAGGTGACGGACGAGAGCGTGGACCGGTACCACGCGCTGCTGCTGCGCGAGGGCAACCGTGCCGCCACGCGCCAGCGCCTGCGGGCCGGCGCGGACAATGGGCTGTGGCGCAGGCTGGGCGAGCTGCGCGTCCCCACTCTCATCCTCTGGGGTGGCAGGGATGCGTGGATCCTCCCGAGGTACGGCGAGCGCTTCGACCGCGACATTCCCGACTCCCGCAGCGTCGTCTATCCGGAGCTGGGCCACGTGCCGATGGAGGAGGACCCCGTGCGCACGGCCGCGGAGGTGCGCCAGTTCCTCGCGGAGGGCCAGCGCCCCGCACAGCCCATCCCCGCGCCTCCCCCACCTGCTTCCGACGACGCCACACCGTGAAGAAGGAAGTGCCCACCGGAAAAGGCGCGTGCCGGGCCTTGCGGGAGCCAGCGGTCATGCACGCGCCGCCGCCTGGCCGTGCTCGTCCGCCTGCCATGCGGCGGGAGGACCGAGGCCGCGTGGCCGTGGCTCGCCTCTTGAAATGCCCTCCCTAAATTCGCGGCAGTCGGGGGCGTCGGGGTGGGGGAGAGGAGATGGGGCGCGGGCCGTGCCGTGCTCCGGCCAATCATGAGTCTCAGGTGCGTTCACATTCTGGTGGTCGAAGACAACGAGGACACGCGGGACAGCCTCACGGAGTACTTGAGGGCGAAGGGACACCAGGTCTCCTCCGCCGCCAACGGGCGCGAGGCCCTGCTGGCGCTCAGCCAGCTGCCACGCCCGTGCGTGGTGCTGCTGGACTGGATGATGCCGGTGATGGGAGGCGAGGAGCTGATGCGCCTCCTGCAGCTGCAGGACGCCCTGGAAGGCGTGACGGTGGTGGCCGTGACGGGCCGCCGCAACCTCCCGGACGGCATGCCCCTCCGGGCGGTGCTTCCCAAGCCGCTGGACCTGGGCCGGCTGATGAACGTCGTGGGAGAGTTCGCCCCACGGCCCGCGGCCTGAGGGCCTGAGCTTCAGCTTCCGCGCGACGTCGGCTCTTCCGTTGCGCTGGAGGTGCTCGCGGGCGGGCGGCTCCGCTCGCGGGAGACCTCCAGCAGCTGGATGAGCCGGCGCCGCGAGTCCACCGCGTAGTGGACGGTCAGCCCCTCCACCTGGAAGCTGGGCGTGTCCGACAGGATGCCCTCCCCGGAGGATTGCGCCTGCGCGGCCACCAGCTCCAGCCGTGCCTGGAGGGCACGGTAGGTGTTCGTCGGAAGGTGTGCGACCTGACCCCAGGCCTCAGCCACGATCTCGACGGTGTACGGCCGGTGGATGTTCCTCGGAGACTTCATTCGCGGTTGCTGCCCAAAGCAGTTCGCGTGCCAATCCGCCTCTGAGAGAAATCGGACTGTTGGAGCCGGGGCTCGTTGCCAGGCAGTAGAAAATGAGGGCTCCCGGGCTGAAAAAACCTCCGGCTCCGGAGGCGACTTCCGTCAGTGCTCCGCGCCGCCGCTGGTGGCCTTCAGGCCGACGATGGCGACGAGGAGCAGCGACAGGAAGAAGATGCGCAGCGGCGTGGCGGGCTCGTGGAAGAGCACCATCCCCAGCACGGCCGCGCCCAGGGCCCCGATGCCGACCCACACCGCATAGGCGGTGCCGATGGGCAGCGTCTTCGCGGCGATGCCCAGCAGCACCATGCTGGCGACGATGGCGCCTCCGGTGAGGAGGCTCGGGATGGGGCGGGTGAAGCCCTCGGTGTACTTCAGCCCGATGGCCCAGCAGACCTCGAGCAGCCCGGCGACAACCAGCAGGACCCACGCCATGACGAACGACTCCCGTGAATGCGTCGTCTTGTCCTGACCGGGTACGGCGCACCTCGTCCGGGCCCGGCGCGCTCGTCATGAACACCCGGACGGGTGCGGCTATAACGCCCTGCCCTGCCCTCTTCAACTTCCTCAGTGCACGGGCACGGGCTGGGGCGCGGGGGTGGCCTTCCCGCCCGAATGCAGGCCGTGACGGCGGGCAGCCACCGCCACGATGCGCTGCACGAGCGCCGCGTAGGACAGGCCCCGCTCGCGCGCGCCCATGGCCACCTCGCACTGCGCCTCCAGGTAGGGGTTCGGGTTCGCCTCCAGGAGGTACGGCTCGTTGGTGTGGCTGGACACGCGGAAGTCGATGCGCGCGTAGTCGCGCAGCTTGAGGGCCCGGAAGGCCGTCACGGCCGCGCGCTCGATGCGGCCGCGCAGCTCGTCGGACAGGTCATGGGGCATCACCAGCCTGGGGCTGCCCGCCGTCTCCGGGCCGAACTTCACCTCCCGGTTGGCGATCTTCATCCGCTTGCGGCTCCACTTCTTCCCGAAGTCCAGCTCCACCGGCGGCAGCACCTCCGGCGCGGCGTGGTCCCCGAGCACGCCCACGTAGATCTCCCGCCCCTCGATGAACTCCTCCGCCAGCGCCTCGTCGTCGTACTCCTCGCGAATCAGCCGCACGCGACGCGCCAGCCCCTCCAGGTCCTTCTCCACGCCCAGGCCCATGGAGGCGTCCGAGCGGGCCGGCTTCACGACGAGCGGGAACTTCAGGTCGCCCTTCGTCTGGAAGGAGTCGCCGTCGAACATCGCGAAGCGCGGCGTGAGCACGGAGTGGAACTGGAGGAGCTGCTTGGCGAGGATCTTGTCCTGCGCGAGCAGCAGGCCGGCGGTGCCCGAGCCCGTGAAGGGCACGCGCGCCAGCTCCAGCACCGCGGCCACGTTGACTTCCAGCCGGTAGTCCTCGGCGAACGTCTCGCAGATGTTGAAGACGAGGTCCGCGCCGCTCGAGGTCACCTTGCGCAGCAGGTCGGTGACGCTCTCGTCCACGGCGAGGTCCACCGTCGTGTGGCCACCCTCCTCGAGGGCGGCGCGCACCTGGCCCACGACGGAGTCGGGCGGCTCGCCCTTGGGCTGGTAGTGGAGGACCGCGATGCGCAGGGAGCCAACCGTCATGGTCATTCCTCGTAGAAGCGGTCTGTGTAGAGGTGGTTCATCGCCAGCGCCGTCACCAGCGAGGCGATGCGGACGGCGGCCTCGCGGCTGTCGTCCGGATGGAGCGTGAGGCCCAGCGTTGCGGCGCGCTCGGCGAGGTGGTCCAGCAGCGCCCGCACCACGCTGCGGCTCACGCCGGTGTAGTCGGCCACCGTCGAGAGCAGGCGCTGGCGCTCGGCGCGGACGAGCGTCTCCGCGCGCGCGGAGGCTTCTCCCGGGCCATAGAAGATGTCCTCCAGCGACTGGTCGAAGGCATCCCGCAGCTCCAGGTCCACCTTCTCGTCCAGCTCGCGCTGGCGGTAGTGGTCCAGGACGGTGCCCTCCATCTCCTCGGTGGTCAGGTCCGGCGTGGAGAGCTGGACGGGCGGCGGCTCGCGGCCCAGCCGCGCGACGATGTCCTCCACGTATTGAAGCTTCTTCAGTGCGCCCCAGCCCTGGTAGCGCTTGCGCCAGTCGCCGCCGGGGGTGAGCCACACGGCGAACGTCTCCGCGAAGTCCTCGTCCGGGTGTTTCTGCGCGTACCAGCCTGAGATGTGGTGGACGTAGCGCCGCGAGAAGGGCCGCGCCTTGTAGTCGTCACGGTAGGGGCGCGAGTAGTCGCCGAAGACCTTCCGCCACTCGTCCGTGTCGTAGAGGCGGTACGCGTAGTTGAAGGCGTGGCCGGCCTCGTGGCGGAGGTACATGAGAATCTCCGCCTCCGTCTCCGCGCCGCCTCCGAGCTCCTCCTCGATGGAGTGCAGGTCGGCGTCCGCCAGGTAGAACGGGACGCCGATGACGGGGACGCCGGAGGGGCAGCCCCACTCGTCGGACAGGTAGCACTGCGGCTTGAAGGAGATGCCGCGCGCCTCCAGCTCCGCGTGCAGCTGGGCAATCTGCCGCTCCAGCTGCGTGCCCGCGAGGCGGAGCGCCAGGTCCTTGATGCGTGCCTGCAGGAGCCGCTCGCGGTGCGGAGGCAGCCGTCCTCGCCCATCTCCCTGCTGGGCGGGATGCTTCTCGCGCATCGGCAAGCCAGGGTGAGAAGGCGGAGTCAGCATGCCGTCTTCTAGATAAGGAGCGCGGCGGCGCGCGGACAGCCCGCTCTGGGATGCGGAGCAGCCAGGCGGGCGGGCCCCCGCCCACCACCCCATACTTGTCCAGATGTTTCAGTCTCACGGTATCAACATGAGTTTCACGCTTCCCGGGGCACCGCGTGATAGTCTCGAAAAAGGCGAATCAACCGGGAGCGACTCCAAAGTGAAGACCGACGCGACGCGGACGCTGCTGGTCACGCAGTCCGACCTGCGCGCCATCGTAGACGCCATGGGTCTGGATGCACTCATGGACGAGCTCATCCACGCACTGGCCGAGGCCCTGCGCACCTACGACGCGAGCACCACCGAGGTGCGCAAGCGCGAGGGCTTCCTGCTGGACCACCCCGTCCAGCCCGGCGTGCTCGAGTGGATGCCCGTCATGCACCGCGGCCACACCGTGACGGTGAAGATGGTGGGCTACAGCCCCCTCAACCCCGACCAGCAGGCGCTCCCCACCATCATCGCCACCAACAGCCTGTATGACGTGCGGACGGGCCACCTGCTGGCCCTGATGGACGGCGTCTTCGCCACGGCGCTGCGCACGGGCGCGGCCTCCGCGGTGGCCACCCGCTGCCTCGCCTCGCCCCGGAGCACCGTGCTGGGCCTGGTGGGCGCCGGAGCCCAGGCCGTCACGCAGCTGCACGCCATCAGCCGCCTCTTCCCGCTGAAGCAGGTGCTGGCCTACGACACCAACCCGGCGGCCCTGCAGTCCTTCGCGAGCCGCGCGGCCTTCCTGGGCCTGGACGTGCGCCCCGCGACGCTGGCCGAGGTGGAAGCCCACTCCGACATCATCTGCACGGCCACCACCGTCGGCGTGGGCGCCGGCCCCGTCATCTCCGGCCATGAGCTGAAGCCCCACGTCCACATCAACGCGGTGGGCTCGGACCTGCCGGGCAAGACGGAGCTGCCCCGCGCCCTCCTGGAGCGCAGCCTCGTGTGCCCCGACTACCTGGAGCAGGCGCGCGTCGAGGGCGAGTGCCAGCAGCTCGCCCCCGAGCTCATCGGTCCGGACCTCGTCACGCTGATGAAGCACCCGGACCGCTACGAGGCCTGGCGCCACAAGAGCACGGTGTTCGACTCCACCGGCTACGCGCTCGAGGACCAGGTCGTCACCGCGCTGCTGCTGAAGCACGCGGAGCACCTGGGCCTGGGCACGCCCGTGGCCCTGGAGACCATCGGCGGCGACGCGCTGGACCCGTACGCGCTCCTGCGCGGCCCCCCTCAGGCGCCGGCGCAGCGGCTCGAAGTCCGCCGCGCCGTCAGCGCCTGACGGCCGCCTCACCTACACCTCCAGGACGATCTTCCCGAAGCTGGCGTTGGACTCCATCCGCCGGTGCGCGTCCGCGACGCGCTCCATCGGGAAGGTGGAGTCGACGACGGCGCGCACGCGTCCGGCCACCAGCTCCGGCAGCCACCGCTCGCGGAAGCGCCGCGTGAGGGCCACCTTCTCCGCCAGCGGCAGCGGCCGGATGGCCATGCCCTTGAGCTGAAGCCGCCGCAGCACCACCTGCCGCATGTCCAGGTCCGCGCTCTGCCCGTCCATCAGCCCCACCAGCAGCTGGCACCCGCCGAACTTCAGGATGGACAGGTTGCGCGCCAGCGCCGCGCCACCGACGAAGTCCTCCACCACGTCCACCCCGGCCCCGTCCGTCAGGGCCCGCAGCTCCGTGGCGAAGTCCCGCTCCGTGCGCAGCACGCCGGCCTCCGCGCCCAGCGCCAGGCACCCGCGCAGCTTCTCCTGGGTGCTCACGGTGAAGAACGCCCGCGCCCCCACCGCGCGCGCAATCTGGATGCACGCGGTGCCGATGCCGCTGCCTCCCGCGTGGATGAGCACCGACTGGCCCGCCCGCAGGCCGCCCAGCTCCAGCAGGGACTCGTGCGCCGTGAAGTAGGCCTCTGGCGTGGCCGCGGCCTCCACGAAGGACCAGCCGTCCGGCATGGGAATGGCCATCCCCTCCTCGATGAGGCACGCCTCCGCGTAGCCCCCGCCGTCCACCAGCCCGAAGACGCGCTGGCCCGGCTCCACGCCCCGCACCTCCTCGCCACAGGCCTCCACCTCTCCCGCCACCTCCACGCCCAGGCTCGGGAAGACGACGCCGGGTGGCAGGGGGAAGCCCCCGCTGCGCAGCACCGTGTCACCCCGGTTGAGGGCGGAGGCGCGCACCCGCACGCGCACCTGCCGGGGCCCCGGCACCGGACGCGGCAGCTCCCGGATGCGCAGCACCTCGGGGCCGCCGAAGGACTCCTGCACCACGGCTCGCATCGGCGCGTCAGTAGTTCGCATCGGCGTCCACGCTGTGCTTGCGCAGCGGCACGAGGAAGGTGCGCTCGAAGGTCATGAAGACGGTGCCGTCCGCCTTCACGCCCTTCGTCTCCACGGAGACCACGCCCTGCGTCTTGCGCGACTTCGACATGCGCTTGGCGAGCACGCGGCTCTCCGCGTAGATGGTGTCACCCACGAAGACCGGGGCGGTGAGGCGGATCTTGTCCCAGCCCAGGTTGGCCACTCCCTTGGCGCTGGTGCTGTTGAGGCTCATGCCCCCCACGATGGCCAGCGTCACCAGGCTGGACATCAGCGGCTGCTTCCACTCCGTCTTGCCCGCGTAGACGGCGTCGATGTGGAGCGGGTGCGTGTTGAGGCTCAGCAGCGACTGCCAGATGTTGTCCACGTCCGTGAGGGTGCGTCCGGGCCGGTGCTCGAACACGTCGCCCACCTCGAAGTCCTCGAAGTACAGGCCGTGCGTCTCGCGGTAGCGCTGCTTGCCCACCTTCTTGTGGGCGGTAACCATCTTCTTCATGTGTCTCCACTCCCGGTCCGCGTCCGCAGGGGGACGGGCGCTGCTTCGAGCTGCACGCTGGCCAGCACGCGCCGCGCCGCGGCGACCAGCGGCGGGCCAATCATGTTGCCGCCCACGACGTGGATGCCGCCCTTGCCGTCATCCGCCTGGGCCAGCACGCGGCGCGCGTGGTCCACCATGAGGGCGCTGGGGCGCAGCGCCTCGTGGATGGTGTCCACCTGGTCCGGGTGGATGACGATCTTCCCGGTGAAGCCCACCGTGCGCGCGCGGCGCGTCTCCTCCTCGAGGCCCGCGAGGTCCTCCAGGTCGAAGAAGGGCGAGTCGATGGCGGACAGCCCGGCGAGGTGCGCCGCCATGGCGATGCGCGAGCGCGCGTACAGCATGGGCTCCCAGGTGAGCGGCACCCCCATCTGTGACGACAGGTCCGCGGCGCCGAAGATGAGGCCGTGGAGCCGCGGCGTCGCGCTGGCGATGCTGTCCACCGCCGACACGCCGCGTGGCGTCTCGATGATGGCCAGCAGCACCGCGTCCGGGATGCGCGTGCCGAGCAGCTCGTCCAGCTGCTGCAGCTCCATGGCGGACTCCACCTTGGGCAGGAGGATGGCGTCGGGTTGGACTCCGGCCTCCAGCAGGGCCAGGACGTCCCGCAGGCCGTGCTCGGTGCGCAGGCTGTTGATGCGCAAGGCCATGGGGCCGTGCAGGCGACGGAACCGGTGGAGGTGTTCAATCGCGAGCTGGCGTGCCTCGGACTTGAGGGCCGCGGGCACGCCGTCCTCCAGGTCGAGCAGCCCGACATCGGCACCGACCGACGCCGCCTTGTCGAAGCGCGACGGGTCCAGCGCGGGCGTCACCAGGAAGGTCCTGCAGGGAATGGGCAACGACATGGCGCCTCCGCTCTCTTCAAACCTGGGGCACGGACACTTCCCGCACGGCGTCACACAGCCGCTGCAGGTCGGACGAAGACAGGTTCGAGCGCAGCATGATGCGCAGGCCCGCCCGGCCTTTCGGGACGATGGGGAAGAACACCGCGGACGAGTAGAAGCCCCGCTCCAGCAGCCGGCGCGAGCGCTCCACCGCGGCGGACTCGGGGCCCACGTCGATGATCTTGATGGGGAAGTCCTCGCCCCGGGTGCGCGTGGGGACGCGCTCGTCGAAGAAGCGGACGTTGGCGCGCAGGGCCTGCTGCCGCTTCGTCAGCTCCGGCGTCCCGTGCAGGCGCGCGGAGGCCAGGCTGGCGCCGATGGCCGGAATGCACAGGCTCTGGGACCAGCCCAGCGGCCCCGCGAAGCGTCCCACCAGGTCCGTGTGGTGCCCGGCACCCAGCATGACGGCGCCGCCCGCGGTGCCGAAGCCCTTGCCCAGCGAGCCGATGATGATGGTGCGCGGGCTCACGTCGCCCGGGATGAGCGTGCGCACGAAGCCCTCGCCCGACTCGCCGTAGACGGAGAAGGAGTGCGAGTCATCGAAGTAGAGGAAGAGGCCGTAGCGGTCCTGCAGCGCGAGCAGGTCCTTCACCACCGCCGCGCCCCCCATGGAGTAGAAGCCGTCCGCGACGTACGCCACGCGGGCGTGCTTGCGGCAGACGTCCTCCAGGAAGTCCAGGTCATTGTGCGGACACGTGAGGACCTCCGTCTCGTCCGCGCAGATGGGCTTGATGAGGTTCATCGAGAAGTGCGCCGACTTGTCGAACACCAGGACCGGCTTGCGGCCCTCGGGCAGCAGGTGGCCGGAGGCGATGAGCGGCAGCAGACCCGCGCTGGCGGCGCTGGCGGAGTTGGTGACGATGACCTTCGTGCGCCAGCGCTGGGACAGCTCCTCCTCCAGCCGGTCCAGGATGGCCACGCGCACGCGGAGCCGGGAGATGGCCATGTCCATCGTCCCCTCGCTCCGGAGGGCCTGGATGGCGCCCTCGAGGATGTCCGGGTGCGAGTCCAGGCCCAGGTACGAGCACGAGCACATGTTGATGAACTCGCGTCCGTCCGGCAGCTCCAGCGTGCCGCGCCCGGTGTTGCGCACCGACAGGTCCAGCAGGCCCGCCTCCTTGGCCGCCTGGAAGGACGGGTTGCCGTGGACGATCATCGACTCCGTGTTGCGGTAGCGGTTCTTCTCTTCCATGGGAGCACCCGTCGCGCGCTGCGGTGGGACCACCTCACTGCTGTTGCTGGAAACCACGGGAAGCCTCCTCCAGCCCTGCGGCCACATCGGGATTCGCGAGGACCCGGTCCAGGAGCGCGACCAACTCATCGCGCAGGCGCTCCATGGTGACGGACTCGAACAGGTCGGTGTTGAACTCGAGCTCGCCGCTGAACCCGTCCTCCCGCTCGAACAGCGAGAGTGCAAGCTCGTAGACGGAGGCGCCGCGGTCCGTGGCCTCCATGGGCAGCGGCTTCAGACCGGGGAGCTCCACCGGGTCCATGGGCGCGTTCTGCAGGGCGAACATGGCCTGGAAGAGCGGCGTCCGGTTGGGCAGGCGCTGGACGCCGATGGCATCCACCACCTGCTCGAAGGGCACCTCCTGGTGGGCATACGCGCCCAGCGTCACGTCACGCACACGCGAGAGGAGCTGACGGAAGGTGGGGCCTCCGCGCAGGTCCACCCGCAGCGCCACGCCATTCACGAACAGGCCGATGAGCGACTCCAGCTCTGGGAGGGTGCGGTTGGCGATGGGCGAGCCGATGACGACCTCCTCCTGGCCCGCGCGGTGGCAGAGCACCGTGCCGAACAGCGCCAGCAGCGCCATGAAGGGCGTCACCCGCTCCTGCTGGCAGAGGGCGTTGAGCGCCTCGCTGCGGGCCCGGCCGAGCACCACCCGGTGGGACGTGCCGTTGAAGGTGCGCGTCGCGGGCCGGGGCTTGTCCGTGGGGAAGTCCAGCAGCGTGGGCGCGCCGGCCAGGGCCACCCGCCAGTAGCCGAGCCGCGTCTCCAGCTCGCGTCCGGTGAGCCAGCCGCGCTGCCAGGCCGCGAAGTCCGGGTACTGCACCTTCAGCGGAGGCAGCGCCGGAGTCGCGCCCGTGGAGAAGGCCGTGTAGAGCAGCCCCACCTCGCGGGTGAGGATGCCCTCGGACCAGCCGTCCGACAGGATGTGGTGCTTGCTGAAGAGCAGCAGGTGCTCGTCGTCCTCCAGGCAGAAGAGCGTGCTGCGGATGAGCGGCCCCCGGGTGAGGTCGAACGGCCGGCGCGCCTCCTCGGCCAGCCGCCGGAGCACCTCGACCCGGCCATCCGCCCGTCCCCGCAGGTCCACCCGTCCCAGGTCGAACCGGAGGGTCGGCGCCACCTTCTGCACCGGACGTCCCGCCTCCTCGGTGAAGGTGGTGCGCAGCGAGTCGTGCCGGTCCACCAGCGCCTGGAGCGCGGCGTGGAGCGCGTCCACGTCCAGCGCCCCCGAGAAGCGGTAGGCCCCCGGCTGGTTGTAGGCCGTGGAGGTGGGGTTCAGCTTGAACAGCTTCCACAGCCGCTCCTGCGAGTACGAGAGCGGGATGGGCGCGTCGCGTGACACCCGCGTCAGCGCGGGCACCGAGCGCGAGGGCTCATGCCGCACCCCCTCGATGCGCCGCGCGAGGTCGGCCACGGTGGGCCCCTCGAAGAGGGCGCGCAGCGGCAGCTCCACGCCCAGCTCGTGGTGGATGCGAGAGAGCAGCTGGGTGGCGAGCAGCGAGTGGCCTCCCAGCTCGAAGAAGCCGTCATGGACGCCCACGCGCTGCACGCGGAGCACCTGGCCCACCAGCACGGCCAGCTGCGCCTCGACGGGCGTACGCGGTGCGACGTGCTCTTCGCGCCGCGCCACGGCGCCCACCGAGTCCGGATGCGGCAGGGCCCGGCGGTCCACCTTCCCGTTGGGGGTGAGGGGCAGCGCGCCCAGCACCACGAAGGCGGAGGGCACCATGTACTCGGGCAGGCTGTCGCGGAGGAAGGCGCGCAGGGCGTGCGGCTCCAGCGAAGCTTCCGAGCGCGAGGACACATAGGCCACCAGCGCCCTGCCCCCGGGCATGTCGTCGCGGGCCAGCACCACCACCTCGCGGACCGCCGGGTGGCGGGAGAGGACGCCCTCCACCTCGCCCGGCTCGATGCGGAAGCCGCGCACCTTCACCTGCGCGTCGCGCCGGCCGAGGAACTGGAGCCTGCCATTTGCCAGCCAGCGGGCCACGTCTCCGGAGCGATACAGCCGGGCGCCGAGTGCGGCGCTGAACGGGTCGGGGATGAAGCGCTCCGCCGTCAGCTCCGGCCGCCCCAGGTAGCCCCAGGCCAGGCCGTCTCCCGCGATGTACAGCTCGCCCGGCACGCCCAGGGGCACCGGCCGCAGGTTCGCGTCCAGCAGGTACACGCGCGTGTTGGCGATGGGCTGACCGATGGAGACCGAGTGGCCCACCTCGGCGGGGTCCGTCATCACGTGACAGCACGTGAAGGTGGTGCCCTCGGTGGGGCCATAGCCGTTCACCAGCCGCCCACCCCGGGCCAGGTGCTCAGGCTCGAGAGCCTGTGCGCGAGCCAGATGCTCGCGCACGCGCTCCGGAGGCAGCACGTCGCCGCCGGCGAGCACCTGCCGCACCCGTCCCAGCGGCTCGGGCTGGCCGGCCACCATCTGCTCGAACAGCGCGGCGGTCAGCCACAGGGTGGTGACGCGGTGCTGGTCCAGGGCGCGGCCCAGTTCCTCCAGCGAGAGCGTCCCGGGCGGCGGCACCACCAGCCGCGCGCCATGGAGCAGGCAGCCCCACAGCTCGAAGGTGGAGGCATCGAAGGCCAGCGGCGCGAGCTGCAGGAAGACCTCGTCCGGCCCGAGCCGCGCGAAGCGGCTGCCCACCACCAGCCGGATGACGGCGCGGTGCGGGACGCAGACGCCCTTGGGCCGGCCGGTGGAGCCGGAGGTGTACATGACGTACGCCAGGTCGGCGCCCGTGACGTCCACGCGCGGCGGGGTGGCGGGCGCGGCGGCGAGGCGTGCGCCCTCCAGGTCCAGCACCAGCCGCGCCGGGCCCTCCGGGGGCAGGTTCCCATCCGCGCCCGCCTGCGTGAGCACGCGCACGGCCCCGGTGTCCTCCAGCATGAAGGCCAGCCGCTCGCGGGGGGCCGCCGGGTCCAGCGGCACGTACGCGGCGCCCGCCTTGAGGATGCCCAGCACCGACACCACACCCTCCAGCGAGCGCTCCACACACAGCGCCACCCGGTCCCCGGCGCGCACGCCCTCCGCGCCCAGGACGTGGGCGAGCTGGTTGGCGCGGCGTTCCAGCTCCGCGTACGTGAGCGACTGGCCGCCGGACTCCACCGCTACGGCGTCCGGAGTGCTCGCGGCGCGGGCCGCGAAGAGCGCGTGCACGGCCGCATCGCGCGGGTAGTCCACGGCGGTGGCGTTCCACTCCACCAGCACCCGGCGGCGCTCGACGGTGGGCTGGAGCGACAGCTCCGCCAGGTGCCGCCCGGGCCACGCGACGGCGCTCGCCAGCAGCGTGCGCAGGTGCTCCATCATCCGCTTCGCGGTGGACGCGTCGAACAGGTCCGTCCGGTACTCCAGCGTGCCGCGGAGGCCCTCGGGCGACTCGGTCAGGGTGAGGGTGAAGTCGAACTTGGACGTGCCGCTGTCCACCGCTCCCAGTGGCGTGAGGCTCAGCCCGCGCACGTCCAGGTCCATGGACGGCGTGTTGACGAGGACGAGCGCGACCTGGAAGAACGGCGTGTGGCCGAGCTGGCGCTCCGGCTTGAGGACCTCCACCAGCTTCTCGAAGGGCATGTCCTGGTGGGAGTACGCCCCCAGCGTGACGGCCTTCACCCGGTTGAGCAGCTCGCGGAAGGTGGGGTTGCCGTCCAGCCGCGTGCGCAGCACCAGCGTGTTGACGAAGAAGCCGATGAGCCCCTCCGTCTCCGCCTGCCGGCGCCCCGCGATGGGCGCGCCCACGGTGATGTCGTGCTGGCCGGAGTAGCGCGACAGCAGCGCCTGGAGCCCCGCCAGCAGCCCCATGAACAGCGTGGCGCCCTCGCCGCGACACAGGTGCGAGAGCGAGCGGGTCAGCTCCCGCGGCAGCTCGACGGCCAGCACCGCGCCGGGGTTGCGCGAGCTGGCGGTGCGCGGCCGGTCCGTCGGCAGCTCCAGCAGCGGCGGCGCTCCGTCGAGCTGGCGCTTCCAGTACGCGAGCTGGCCCGCCAGCACGTCGCCCCGCAGCCACTCGCGCTGCTGGCTGGCGTAGTCCGCGTACTGGATGGGCAGCTCCGGCAGCGGCGAGGGCCGCCCCGCGGAGAAGGCCTCGTACAGCGTGGCCACCTCGCGGATGAGCACCGACAGCGACCAGGCGTCGGAGACGATGTGGTGCATCGTCACCAGCAGCACGTGCTCCTGCTCGCCCAGGCGGAGCAGCCCGGTGCGCAGCAGCGGCCCGCGCACCAGGTCGAAGGGCTGCCGCGCCTCCTCCCGCGCCAGCCGCAGCGCCTCCCCTTCCCGCTCCAGCTCGGGCAGGTGCCGCAGGTCCGTCACCTCCAGCGAGGTGTCCGACGCGGGATGGATGGCCTGGATGGGCCTGCCCTCCAGCGCCCGGAAGGTGGTGCGCAGCGACTGATGGCGGCGCACCAGCTCCGAGAAGGCCCGCTCCAGCGCGGCCACGTCGAGCAGGCCCTTCAGCCGCAGCGCGGCCGGGATGTTGTAGAGCGCGGTGCCCGGATGGAACTGGTCGACCAGCCACAGGCGGAGCTGCGCGAAGGACAGCTCCGCCTCCTCCGTGCGCGCCACCAGCACCGGCGTGCGCGGCCTGTCCATCATGAGAGAGGCCTGATTCGATGAGGTCATGGGTCGATTCCCGTCGATACGGCGGGCCAGGACGGCAGCAGTGGACGACTCGCACGGCGCCCCCGATGTCCGCTCCGCGTCACGGTGCGCGTGACGCTTTGCCCCCCTCGAGGACGCCGGAGAAACCGCAGTGCCGGGTCGCGATTAAACGGTAAGTACCGCCGTTCAAGGCAAGCAGTCCAGACCGGTCAATCCCGACACCCCTGCCAGCTTTTGACACCCCCCGCAGTGCACACGCCCAGTAGAAACTTGGAATTTCAGTGCAGGCTTTGAGGCGCATTCCCTACTGAGGCCTGCCTGACCCGCCATGAAACACGTACGTGGCAGGGCCAGACCCAAAGACAAATCAGTGGCAGGTGTTTTGTTGAAACAATTGTTGAAGGTGTTGCGAGTCACGGGGCGCGCGGACCGGCAGGCCGCCGCGGACGCTCCTCCGGTTCCGCCGGCGGGGTCGATGAGCGCCACGTAGCCCTCCTATTAGAAGGGCTCGGGTCCTCTCGGTGAGATACGCCACGAGCCGAGTGTCCCCTGGTGGAACACTTGAACCGCACCCGGGACTTTGTGGCCGGATTGTCGTAGTTACCACCCCGATCCGGTCGCTGGATCCCCGTTCCAAATCAGGAGCCTCCCGATGAAGACCCCCGTTCGTGTCGCCGTTACCGGTGCTGCCGGTCAGATCGGCTATTCGCTCGTCTTTCGCATCGCCTCTGGCGAGATGCTGGGCAAGGACCAGCCGGTCATCCTGCAGATGCTCGAGCTGCCCGTGGACAAGGCCCAGGCCGCGCTCAAGGGCGTGATGATGGAGCTGGAGGACTGTGCCTTCCCGCTGCTCGCCGGCATGGTCGGCACGGACGACCCGAAGGTCGCGTTCAAGGACGCGGACATCGCCCTGCTGGTCGGCGCGCGGCCCCGCGGTCCGGGCATGGAGCGCAAGGACCTGCTGATGGAGAACGCCAAGATCTTCACCGCCCAGGGCGCCGCGCTGGACGCGGTCGCCAAGCGTGACGTGAAGGTGCTGGTGGTCGGCAACCCGGCCAACACCAACGCGTACATCGCCATGAAGTCGGCGAAGAACCTGGACCCGAAGAACTTCACGGCCATGCTCCGGCTGGACCACAACCGCGCGCTGTCCCAGCTGGCCAAGAAGAGCGGCAAGCCGGTGGGCGACATCCAGAAGCTCGTGGTGTGGGGCAACCACAGCCCGACGATGTACCCGGACTACCGGTTCGCCACCGTCGGCGGCAAGGCGCTCAAGGAGCTCATCAACGACGAGGCGTGGATCCGCGACACGTTCATCCCCACCGTCGCCAAGCGCGGCGCGGCCATCATCGAGGCGCGTGGCCTGTCCTCGGCGGCCTCCGCGGCGAACGCCGCCATCGACCACGTGCGTGACTGGGTGCTCGGCACCAACGGCGCGTGGGTCACCATGGGCATCCCGTCGGACGGCAGCTACGGCATTCCCAAGGACGTGATGTACGGCTTCCCCGTCACCTGCAAGGGCGGCAAGTACGAGATCGTCCAGGGCCTGGACATCGACGAGTTCAGCCGCGAGCGGATGAACAAGACGCTGGCCGAGCTCGAGGAAGAGCGCGCCGCCGTCGCCAGCCTGCTGAGCTGAGCCCCACGCGGCCAGGCGGCGCCCCGGGACGCTTCCGGAGCTGGCGCCGCCCGGCCGTGCGTCGTGGACGCTACTTCCCGCCGGCCGCGAGTGCCTCCAGCCGGGCGGCGGTGCGCTGGGCCCCCATCATCCGCGCGGCCTGCAGCGCCGTGGCCCCGCCCGCGTCCGCGTGGGTGTGTGAGGCGCCGCGCGCCAGGAACAGCTCCACCATCTCCAGCCGGTCGAACATGGCCGCGTACATGAGCGGCGTGCGCCCGTCCGGCCCTGCCCCGTCCACCAGCGCGCCGCGCTCCAGCAGCAGCTCCGCCAGGGGCATGCTGCCCTTGAAGGCCACGCCCGCGAGCGGCGTCTGCCCCTTGTCGTTGGGCTGCTCCGGGTCCGCGCCGCGCTCCAGCAGCAGCCGCGCCGCGTCCTGGTGGCCGTGGTAGCAGGCGAGCATCAGCAGCGTGTCCCCGTTCTCGTTGGAGAGGTTGGGCGACACCCCGGAGTCCAGCAGCGAGGTGAGCGCGGCCACGTCCCCCGTGCGGGCGTGTCCGAAGGCGCTGCGCGCCCGCTCGAGGGCGGACTTGAAGTCGGGGGGAGGCTTCGGAGCGTCGGAGCTCATGTCGGTGACTCCAGCAGGAGGAACGAAGAGAGGGTACGACGCAGGCGCGTGGACGTGCTACCCCAGCGTCATGACCCCTCCCCGCCGACCCGCTGCCCCCCAGGAAGGAGCGCCCCCCGCCATGCCGTCCGGAGTGGCTCCAAGCGCCGCGTTCACCTGGCACTCGGAGAGTGGCGAGCCCCCGCCCGCGCGCCTGGCCCCCGTGGATGACCGGCTCAAGGCCGACACCGCGCTCAAGCGCGTCCGCCGCGGCGAGTTCCTCCTGTACACGGGCGACTTCAACAACGCGAAGCAGCTGCTCAGCGCGATAGGCCGGAGGCTCGCCCACCCCGCGACTGCGCGCTCACCGCTGGAGGCGTTCCGGGCGGAGCGGCGGGCCCGGCAGCTCGAGCACGAGACGCTGTCCCGCATCGTGGTCGCGCTCGACGCCGACTACAAACTCGGCCTCTCTCGGGCGCCGGAAGTGGCCCAGGCCTGCCGTCAGGTGTGGGGCGAGCCCGTGGCCGCCACCACCGTCGTCCCCCTCAAACAGCTCCTCGGCATGCTCGGGGCCGCGGAGTGGCGGCGCAAGGGCCTGGCCGTGCCTGGCCTCACGGGTCAGCTCCATCCGCACTACGGCGTCTACCTGCCGACCCGCACGGACTACGTGGAGCTGCTGCTGGCCGTCCCCGACGTGAAGGGCAAGCGCATCTTCGACGTGGGCACCGGGACGGGAGTGCTGTCGTTCCTCCTCCTGCAGCGCGGCGCGGCCTCCGCGTCGGCCACCGACTGCGACTCGCGGGCCGTGGCCTGTGCGCGGGAGAACGCGGAGCGGCTGGGCCTCGCGAAGCGCTTCCAGGTGACGGAGGCGGACCTCTTCCCGGAGGGGAAGGCGGACCTCGTGGTCTGCAACCCGCCGTGGATTCCCGAGCCGCCCAAGAACCGGGTGGACCGCGCGGTGTTCGACGAGGACAGCCGCTTCCTGCTGCGCTTCCTGGAAGGGCTCCCCGCGGCGCTCGCCCCGGGTGGCGAGGGGCTGCTCATCCTGTCCGACCTCGCGGTGCTGCTGGGCCTGCGCCCGTCCGGGTGGCTGGAGGAGCAGTTCACGCGGTGCGGGCTGAAGGTGAAGTGGGCCCGCTCGACGCCCGCGCGGCACTCGAAGGCCCAGGACAAGTCGGACCCGCTGCACGCCGCCCGCTCGCGGGAGGTCACCACCCTCTACTGCCTGGTGCCAGCCACTTCCACGTAGGCCGCGGGCCCGGCGGCCTCCCCACGCGAGGAGGCCGCCAGCGGCCGGACTACGGGCAGTCCACCGGGCAGACCGACGTCGTCTCCCACGGCTGGCAGATGCTGTCGCCGCACGACGAGTTGAGGAACGTCTCAATCACGGCCTTGCGGTGCGGCAGGAACACGGCGTTGAGCGCGGGCGAGATGCGGAAGCGCGGCCCGAAGGGACCTGGGTCGAGCTGCTCCTCCACGTGGGCGAAGCCCAGGGACGGTGGCCAGATGATGCCGCCGCCCAGGTTGGCGCCGTTGCTGAACTGGTGGCAGCCGGCGCAGGAGAGCGCCAGCGAGCGGGCCACCACCTCGTCGGGCGTCAGCGTGCTGCCGAGGAACGTCAGCTCGGTCTGGATGTTGTTGCGGAAGATGCTGGGGCCGGGGGTGAACTGGAAGAGGTACTGGTTCTCCGGGCCCTGCGCGTTGCTCTGGCCGCTGTTGGACGCGTTCGAGATGGCCATGTTGAACAGGTTGATGTCGTTGACGGCCAGGCTCGGCACCTGCGACGGCAGCTCCACGTTCTGGAAGTTGAACGTCAGCGGGTGGGTGGAGGCGGGGTTGAAGAGCGTCCCGCCCGGGTTGGTCTTCACCGTCACCGGGTTGAAGGTCAGGGCACAGGGCACGGAGCCGCACATGGTGCGCTTCACCTGGAACTCGCGCAGCGTCCACGGCGGCTGCATGAACTGGTTGCTGCGCACCTGTCCGGTGGCCGGCGGGCCCACGCGGTTGCCGTAGTTGTCGATGTGGATGACGGGCATGAAGCCCGTCAGGCCCGTGAAGTAGAAGTTCTGCAGCATCGTCGCGCGGGTGGCGGGGTTGGGTGTGGCGGTCAGCTGCGCCCAGAACTTCGCCACCGCCGTGCAGCCCGCGAGCCCGGCGCCCGGGGTGGGGTTGGGCAGCACCGCCTCGAAGATGATGAGGTTGCGCTGGCCCGGGTTGGTGAAGCCGGAGCGCTTCCCGAAGATGATGCGGTACTCGCCGCAGTCATCACCGGTGAGCGGCGCCAGGTCGAAGCGGTTGATGAGCGCGAGGGCCACGTACTCATCCGGGTTCACCCCCGGGTTGATGAAGGGATTGACGCCGGCCTGGGCGCCCTCGGCGCGCGGACATTGATACGGGAAGCCGTTGAACGTCGGCGTACACGAGGGCGGGTTCGCCGTGCTCCACCACTGGTTGAAGAGCGCCAGCGGCGTGAGCCCCGCGACCGCGGACTGGCTGACGAGCTGGTTCATCACCTTCTGGAACAGGAACGTCTTCACGATGACGTCATCGGTGACGATGAGCGACATCCGCGGGTCCACGGTGACGGCCTGCGCCGAGGGACCTCGCGGCGGCAGCTCCACGGCGCCGATGCCGCGACGCTCGGGGTGCGCCGCGGGCTGCGCGGTCACCACTTCCGGTGGTGCCGCGGGGGAATGGGCCTCGGGGGAGACGTCGCCACAGCCAGCCCCCAGGACCCACGCGATGCCCCCCAGCGCGAGACGCCAGGGGAGGTGCTTCTTCTCGTTCACTCGATTCACGCGTGACCTCTGACCGCGCGGAAGGGCCGCGCCCCCCTGCCGGAGGATGGACGCCCGGACCCACCACCGCCCGAGGCTCGGAATCGGCAGGTAATTCCGCGAATTCAGAACTGTACGATATTCACCACTCGTAAAGCCAGACGCGCGGAGACACTCCTGACACACGAGACACGCTGTCTCGACTCGAAGTTGGTGGCCGCCTACATCGGTCCACCTTCAATCGGGTTGCGCTTGAGCCTAGCGTTGGGGGTCACAACGACACGCGGCTTCGGAGCTGGACGGTGGGCCGGCCGCTCCTCGCTACCGGGGCCCGTGCAACACGGGAGAGCAACGTGTCAAACGAAGTCATCGGTCAGGAGGTCCGCGCCATCATTGCGGGCACCCTCAGACGTCCGCTGGAGCAGGTGCCCCTCACCGCCTCGCTGGAGGGCGGGCTCGGCATCGACTCCATGGCGATGATCGAGATCAACATCGGCCTGGAGGAGCGCTTCCGCTTCGCCATGCCGGAGATGGCGTCCCCCTCCGAGGCCAACCTCAAGACGGTGGAGGACCTGGCGCGCTTCGTCGCCCGGCAGTTGGAGCTCCAGAAGGTGAGCGTTCCATGACTGCGCCCGCCCTGGAGCTGAGACACCCGGACGAGCGCGCCGCCGCACAGCGCACGCCGGAGGAACAGCGGGCCCACGAGGCGCGCGAGGTCGCCCAGCACTACGAGCACCACCCGGAGATCTTCAGCCTGGTGCTCGACCAGCGGCTGGCCTACTCCACCGGCGTCTTCGCGTCCCCGGAGGAGGACCTGGAGACGGGCCAGGCGCGCAAGTTCGCCCGCGTGGCGGCCAAGCTGAACATCCAGCCCGGGGAGAAGGTGCTGGACGTGGGCTGCGGCTGGGGGAGCCTGCTCCTCTACCTCGCGCAGCACACGCAGGGGGACTTCCACGGCATCACCCTGAGCGGGAAGCAGCGCGAGGTGGCGCTCCAGCGCGCGAAGGACTGGGGCGTGGCGGACCGCGTGCGGGTGGACCTGACGCACGTGGAGGAGCTGGCGCCCGCGCCGGAGAGCTACGACGTGGTGCTCTTCTCCGGAAGCATCGTCCACATGCACAACCGGGAGGCCATCCACCAGCTCGTCGCGCGCACGCTGAAGCCGGGCGGCCGGCTGTTCATCTCCGACTGCTACTTCCCGGAGCAGTCGCGAGGAGACCGGGACAGCAGCGCCACGCGCTACATCTTCGTCACCGCGATGGGCTACTGCCGGCTGCTCAGCCTGTCCGAGGAGCTGGGCCTCATCGGGCGCGCGGGGCTGGACATCCTGCACGTGGAGGACCTGTCCAGCTCGTACGTGCAGACGCTGGGGCACTGGATCGACAACGTGCGGAAGAACCGCGACCGCATCGAGGCGCTGGCGCCGGGCTTCGCGCGGGTGCTGCAGGGCTACATGACGGTGGCGAAGCTGTCCTTCGCGCGGCGCACGGCGCTGGAGTACATGCTCCTGGCCACCAAGGGCCCGCCGAAGGTGCACGTGGCCGGCTGGCCCATCCCGGGGGACGCGAAGTGAACGGCGCGAGGACCCTGGCCGGGCTGCTGAGTGCCCGGGCCGAGGCTCGCCCCGACACGCTGGCCCTCCGCTACAAGACGGCGGAGGGCTGGGTGTCGCGCACCTGGAGCGAGACGTGGGAGGAGGCCCGGGCCGTGGCCGCCACGCTCCACTCCCGGGGCGTGCGCCCCGGGGACGGGGTGATGCTGCTGGTGCCGGAGGTGCACGCCGCCGTCAGCACCCTGTTCGGGGTGTGGGCGCTGGGCGCGGTGCCGAGCATCCTGGGCGTGCCCTACCGGCTGTCGGACCTGGACGCGTACCTGGCGCAGCTGCGGAGCACGGCGCGCAAGCTGGACGCGCGCGCGCTGGTGCTGTCCGGCGCGCTGGCGGACCTGGCGGCTCCGGACGGGGACACGCGGCTCATCGTCGCCGACACGCTGGTGGAGGAAGGCCGGGGTGCGCCGTTCCAGCCCGAGCCTGAGGCAGCGCCGGGCCCCTGCCTAGTGCAGCTCACCAGCGGCAGCACCAGCCATCCGCGCGGCGTGGTGCTGTCACATGACCGGGTGATGCTGCACATGGCGGCGATGAGCGAGGCGCTCCCCTCCCCCGCCCACGCGGTGGCGGTGTCCTGGCTGCCGCTGCACCACGACATGGGGCTGCTGGGTGGGTTGCTGTTCCCGCTCTTCAACGACTTCCCGGCGCACCTGATGTCGCCGCTGGACTTCCGGCAGCGGCCCTTCTCGTGGCTGGAGGCGATGAGCGAGACACGGGCCACCATCTGCGCGGCGCCACCTTCCGCGTATGCCCTCTGCCTGCAGCTGGCGAACCGGGCGAGGGAGGCGGGGCTGGACCTGAGCGCCTGGGAGGTGGCGATGATTGGCGCGGAGCCCGTCTCTCCGGAGCTGCTGCGGCGCTTCTCGGACGGCTTCGCGCCGTGCGGGTTCCGGCCGGAGGCCTTCTTCCCCGTGTACGGCCTGGCCGAGGCCACGGTGGCGGTGACCTTCCCGGAGAAGCTGGCGCCCACCGTGGTGGACCGGGTGGACCGGGCCACCCTGGAGCGCGAGGGCCGCGCGGTGCCGTCCGCGGCTGACATGGGGGCGCTGGAGCTGACGGGCGTGGGCCGGCCGATTCCGTACACCGAGGTGCGCCTCGTGGACGCGGAGGACCTGCCCGTCCCTGATCGGACCCAGGGCGAGGTCCTGGTGCGCTCCGCGACGCTGATGCGGGGCTATCACGGCGAGCCGGAGCTGACGGCATCCGTCCTCCACGAGGGCTGGCTGCGCACGGGAGACCTGGGCTACCGGGCGGACGGGACGCTCTTCATCACCGGGCGGAAGAAGGAGCTCATCATCAAGGGGGGGCACAACCTGATTCCGTCCATCCTCGAGGAGCTCGCCTCCGAGGTATACGGCGTCCGGCCCGGCTGCGTGGCGGCGGTCGGCGTGCGCTCCGAGCACCGGCACACGGAGCTGGCGTACGTGCTGGCGGAGACGAAGCTGGAGCCGGCGGAGCACGGCGTGCTGGGTGAGCGCATCCGGGAGCGGCTGCGCGCGCACGGCATCGCCATCGACCACGTGCTGCTCGTGCCGCCGGGCACGCTGCCCAAGACGACCAGCGGGAAGCTGAAGCGCCGGGCCATCTCGCAGGCCATTGCCTCCGGGCAGCTCACCGGCACGCTGGCGTGAGCACCGGGCGCTGAGCACGGCCTCCGGGGACACCGCCCCGGGGGCCGTCGTCAGCCGGTGCGCGGCAGGGCCGCCTCGACGATGCGGTGGCAGGCCACCGCTGCCGCCAGCGCCGCGTCGTGCGTGTCCTCCAGCGGGCCCATGGGCGGGTGGAGGGTGACGTGGACCGCGCCTCCCCGAAACGGAACCGTGCGGTGTGGAGGCAGGATGTCGAACGTGCCGGTGAGGGTGACGGGCACCACGCGCACGCCCCCGCGCGCGGCGATGTGGAAGGCGCTGTTGTAGAACGGCCGCATCCGCCCATCCGGGCTGTAGTCGCCCTCCGGGAAGAAGACGACGGACGCGCGCCGCGCCACCTTCCGCTGGGCCTGCTGGAGCCCGGGCAGCGAGTCGCGGATGCTGTGCCGGTCCACGGAGATGTGACCGAACAGGCGCATGCCCCACCCGATGAGCGGAATCCGGAAGGCGTTGCGCCGGGCGACCATGCGCACGGAGGTGAGCGGCTGGAGCACGGCCACCATCACCGCCGCGTCCAGCAGGCTCTGGTGATTGGCGACGATGACGTAGCGCTCGTCCCGCGAGACGTGCTCCGCGCCCCGCACCACCAGCCGTATCCCGAGCAGCGCCAGGATGCCGCGTGCCCAGAGGATGGAGCACACGTCGTGTACGCGCTGCTGGCGGTCGAACGGCAGCGCCACCAACGCCACGGGGATGAAGACCCCCAGCGAGAGCATGGACCAGCTCGCGGCCAGCGCCGTTCTCAGGAGCTGGACGGCGCGATGGGGAACGCTCTCGGACATGGACGCATCATGCGACGTCCGGCCTCCTACGCTCCACAGGTCCGGGACTTCATTGACTTGCGAAGGTGGAAGCCCCCACGCTCCCGGCTCTTGACGACTCGAGGGCCCATGTCCTTCACGGTGACTCATATCGGCACAGCGACGCTGCTCCTCGAAGTCGGCTCGCTCCGCCTGCTGACCGACCCCGCGTTCGACCCTCCGGGACGCACGTATGGCTTCGGCTGGGGCACGAGTTCGCGGCGCACGTCAGGCCCGGCCCTCCCGGTAGAGCGCCTGGGCCGCATCGACGCGGTGCTCCTCTCGCATGACCACCACGCCGACAACCTCGACGATGCCGGACGCGCGCTCCTGCCCCAGGCACCCCGGGTGGTGACGACCCGTGCGGGAGCGCGCCGGCTGGGCCACCCGGGCGCGGTGGGACTCCGCCCCTTCGAGACGACGACGGTGGGAGACCTGCGCATCACCGCCACGCCCGCGCGCCATGGCCCTCCGGGCTCACTGCCCGTCGCCGGGCATGTGGTGGGCTTCATGCTGGAGGGCGAGGCCCTTCCCGGCCCTGTCTACATCTCCGGCGACACGGTCTGGTTCGACGGAGTCGCGGAGGTGTCCCGGAGGTTCCGCGTCCACACGGCTTTCCTCCATCTGGGGAGCGTCGCGTTCCCGCTCACCGGCCCCCTTCGCTACACCTTCAACGCGAAGGAGGCGGTGCAGGCCGCGCAGGCGCTGGCAGCCCGCTGCATCATCCCGGTGCACTACGACGGGTGGACGCACTTCCGCCAGGGCCCCGACGAAGCCAGGAAGGCGTTCTCCCAGGCAGGGCTCGCGGACCGGGTGACTTGGCTCACTCCCGGTGAACGCACACCGCTCGCCTGATGCGTAGACTCGGGAGGGCCAGGACAAGCCGCGCCAGGCGGTCATCTGCATCCGGGTCATCCGCGAGCTCCAGGTCGGCTGGATGCGCACCGGGCGGACGCGATACCCCCTCCTGAAGTCCCGCGCTCAGCCGTCTCCGCGAAGTGCCTCGTGGGGCGGCACGCGCAGGGCGCGGCGGGCGGGTAGCCAGCTCGCGAGCAGCGCCACCGTCCCCAGCAGCGCGGGCACCACGACGAACGTGAAGGCGTCGAACTCGCCCACGCCGTGGAGCATGCCGGACAGGCTCCGCGCGAGCACCCCAGCGCCCACCAGGCCCAGGGCCACGCCCACCGCCGCGAGCCGCAGGCCCTGTCCCACCACCAGTCGCACCAACTGCGCGTCCGTGGCGCCCAGCGCGATGCGGATGCCCAGCTCCCGGGTGCGCTGGCTCACCGAGTAGGCCAGCACTCCGTACAGCCCGACTCCCGCCAGCACGAGTCCCAGCACGGCCAGGGCCGACAGCAGCAGGCCCAGCACCCGGGTGTTGCCCATGCTCCCCTCCACCACCTCCACCATGGAGCGGACCTGGGTCAGCGGCAGGTCGGGGTCCACCGCCCGGAGCTGCTCGCGCAGCGCGGGCGCCAGCGCGGCCGAGTCACCCTCGGTGCGCACGGTCAGCAGCATGTGCATCGCAGAGAACTGGTGCATGGACATGAACACCTCGGCGTCCGGCGCGTCACCCAGGCTGTCGCGGTGCACGTCGCCCACCACGCCGACAATCTCCCGGAAGGGCTCGCCGTCGAGCACCAACTGCATCCGCTGCCCCACCGCGCTGCGACCCGGGAAGTAGCGGCGGGCGAAGGTCTCGTTGACGACCACCACGGGGACCGAGCCCGTCCGGTCGACCGGCCCGATGATCCTCCCGTCCTTCAGGGGAATGCCCATGGTGGCGAAGTAGTCCTCGCTGATGGCGCGGAAGTTGGTGAGCTCCCGCGTCTCCGCCACCGCGGCGGGCTCCCCCGGCAGCAGCACCGACGTCATGCCATTGCGAGGCCAGAGCGGCACCGTGCTGGCCAGGCCCGCGGACTTCACGCCCGGAAGCGCCTGCACGCGCTCCAGCACCGACGTGAGGACGGAAAGGCGGGCCGCGTCCTCGCGGTACTTGTGGGCTGGCAGGGACAGGTCCGCGACGGTGACGCCGCGCGGCTCGAAGCCCAGTGGCACCGTGTGCAGCGCATGGAGGGTGCGCAGCATCAGCCCGGCGCCCACCAACGGGACGAGCGCCAGCGCAACCTGCGCCACCACCAGCACGGCGCGCGCCCCACCCCGCCCCGTGGCGCCCCGGCCTCCGCGCAGCGCTCCCAGCGCGCCCCGTCCATCGGCTTGAGCCGCCCGCAGCGCCGGCACCAGTCCGAACAGGATGCTGGTGGTCAGGGATAGGCTCAGGGCGATGGCCAGGACATGCGGCTCCAGCCGGACGGCTTCCGGGGCCAGCACCTCGCTCGGCATCAGCACGCGCATCAGGTCCATGCCCCACAGCGCCAGCAGCAGGCCCGACGCGCCTCCCGCAAATGCGAGCAGCCCGCTCTCCACCAGGAACTGCCTCATCAGCTGCGCGCGCCCCGCGCCCAGGGCGGCTCGCACCGACACCTCGCGCTCGCGAGCGCTGGCCCGGGCCAGCAGCAGATTCGCCACGTTGGCGCAGGCCACGAGCAGCACCAAAGCCACCACCCCCGCCAGCAGCCAGAGCCTGTCCCTCGCGCCCTCCACCACCTGTGCATGCAGCGGCAGCAGGCGGATGCCCGCGGGCTCCTTCGCATGGGCGGGCTCATTGACCAGGGCCGCGGCCACGCCCTCCAGCTCCGTCCGCGCCTGCTCCACCGACACGCCGGGCCGCAGGCGCCCCACACCTCGCATGAAGATGGACTGGGGCTCCTCTCCGGCGGCGTGGTTCACCGCCAGCGGCTTCCACAGCTGGGCGTCCGGGGCGAACCGGAAGTCGGAGGGCAGCACGCCCACCACCGTGTGGAGCTGTCCGTTGAGGAGCAGCGTGCGCCCGAGGACGTCCTGGCGCCCGCCGAAGCGGCCCTGCCACATCGCGTGGGAGATGAGGACGACGAGGTCCCGTCCGGCCACCTCCGCCTCGGCCCCGAACGCCTGCCCGAGCACGGGCCGCACGCCAAGCAGCGGCAGCAGCCCCGCCGTCACGCGCGCCGCCGTCACCCGCTCCGCCTGCCCATCGCCGGTGAGCGTGACGTCGCGCAGGGACATGCCCTCCAGCGACTGGAAGGAACGGGTCCGCTCACGCCAGGCCTGGAGGGACAGGTACGACACGCCCAGTCGCTCCCGCTGCGGCGTCGACTGGAACAGGCGCACCAGCTGCTCCGGCTCGGGATACGGGAGCGGTCGCAGCAGCACTTGGTACACCACGCTGAAGACGGCCGTGGTGGCGCCAATGGCCAGCGCCAGCGTGGCCACGACCACCAGCGTGAAGGCGAGCTCGCGCCGCATCCGGCGCAGGGAGAGACGGACGTCCTGGAGGAGCTGGGACATGGGGGGGCCGAAGCGAGTGCAACTCTAGCGCCAGTCGAGGGGCGCGACCCGGTGCCCCGGGCTCGGCCCTGGACGCGCGCCCTGGACGCGGAGTCGTGCTCGGACGTGGTACCGACGTATCCCAGAAGCGGACAGCCTGGCAGGGGGCCGTCTCACCTGCCCCCCACGCCTCAATCCTGAGGCTTCGCAGGTGGAAACGTGCGAGTCGCGAGCACCACGTACGCGTAGGCCAGCTCCGTGCACTTCCACCGATGATCGAAGAACCCCCGGAAGCAGGCGTAGGACAGGACTCCGCACCCGATGGCCTCGAGCGGTCGTCCCGCGACGAGCATGAACGGCACGGCGAGCCCGAACATCACCGTGAGACTCCGGAAGAACTTCGAGCTCGCCTCGAGCTGATCCACCTCGGCTCGTGCCGCCGGGGCCTGGAGCTGAAGCACGCCTTTCGACCATTTGAAGGGGCTGAAGAGAGAGCCCGCCAGCTCTGGGCTGAGCTCTTCCATCATCGTCTTCGCGGCCAGGAAGGTCTTGTCCCCCTCCTTCGGCCTCATCCGTCGGCGCCGGATGTCGTAGAGCGGGTCGAGGCTCGATCCAAGCAGGAAGATGATCTGCCCGAGGAGATAGGCCATGAACGCGATACTGACGTTCTGATGCCAGCCCTCGACTCCATTCACGAGGCTCGTGAGCCAGCCTCCTGTCATGCCGAGCAGAAAGAACGTGGCGACGGCTCCAGGCAGCAGTACCGCGAGGAAGTCGATGATGCCGATAAAGAAATCGCTCGGCTTCACTTTCGTCCTCCAGACCCTTGCGAGTCAGGCGACTTCGCGGATTGAGAAGAGCCCTTGTCTGGTACGAGCTCGCGAAGCGTTCTGAACTCGTTCAGCAGCGCTTCCCGCACGATCTTCGCAGCATCGAGCTCATTCGCTAGCAAGCTGTTCCTGGTTTTGAGGAGCTCGATTTCCTTGCCATCGTTGGAGGCGGACCTACTTCTTTCCCATTGAGTGCTTTCCTCTCTTGCCCTGGCCTCGTCGGAGTACCAGACGAACAGCAGCGGCCCCGCCAGCGCGAGCAATGCGGCTCCGAACAGCCACGGAGCAACGCTCTCTGGTGTGGAAGCGTAGGGGGGGCAGGCTGTGACTGACTTGCAGAACAACACCCAGATCGCGAAAGCGAGCGCGCACCCCGGGACGGCGGCAAGGACACCAGGCCATGCACACTTCATGATTTCTTCCCCCACTCGCGGTGTTCCCGGCGCTTCGGAGACCCGACGGGCAACTGTAGCGCCAGAGAGCTCGAACGGCGAGGACGTAGCGCTGGTGCACCGGTGTACACTCGCGCGCGTCTCTCGGAGGCCATCCATGTCCGACACGCAGCCCACGCTCGAACGCCTGCCTCCCGCCGCGCTGACGCTGTTCCGTCTCGCGGGGCTCATCCGCATCGGCGTGTACGGCCTGCTGACCCTGGTCGCCGGCTTCATCCTGTCGCGGACGGACGTGGGCGCGTGGGCGTGGCTCCTCCCCCTGGTGGCGGTGCTGCTCTGCGCCTTCATGCTCATCTGGTATCCGCCACGCGCGCACCAGCGCTGGGGCTGGGCCCTGCGCGAGCATGACCTGCTCATCGCCCACGGCGTCCTGGTGCAGCAGCTCGTGTCCATCCCCGCGGGCCGCATCCAGCATGTGGACGTCCACCAGGGCCCCATCGAGCGGGCGCTCGGCCTGGCCCGGCTCCAGGTCTACACCGCCTCCGGTGGCGGCGCGGACGGCGAGATTCCCGGCCTCGCCCGCGAAACGGCGGATGCCCTGCGCGAGAAGCTCGTGCGGCGTGAGGCCGAAGATGTCGTCTGAGTCCCCGGCGGCCTCACCCCCGGCGCCGGACGAGGTGCCGTGGAAGTCACTCAGCCCGCGTGCCCCCCTCGCGGCCCTGTTTCCCATCCTCGGGCTGGTGGCACGTCCGCTCCTGGGCGCCATCCTGCCCATGTTCTTCGTGCGGGAGCGGGGCCTGCCGCTCTTCGTCTGGGGCATCATCCTCCTGGTGATGGCGGTCAGCGTCGCCGCGCTGCTCTACGACGTGGCCACCCTGCGCTACCGCATGGTGGGCTCCCAGCTGGAGATCCGCTCCGGCCTCTTCTCCAAGACGTCGCGCTTCATCGACGCGGCGCGAGTGCAGAACACGGAGGTCCTCCAGCCCTTCGTCTCGAAGCTGCTCGGCCTGGTGGAGCTCAAGGTGGAGACGGCCTCCGGGCAGAAGGCCGAGGGCCACCTGCGCGGGCTCACGCCCCAGGACGCCCAGGCCCTCATCGACGCGCTGCACTCGGCGCGGGGACGGAACGCCCCCGCGCTCGCGCCGGTGAGCGCCACGGGCGCGCCCCAGGGAGAGGTGCTGGCCCAGATGCGGCTGGGCGACCTGCTCCGCTACGGCGCGACGGCCACCGGCCTGGGCGTGCTCGCCGTGGTGATGGGCGGCATCGGCGAGCTGATGGAGGCCTTCCACCAGCTGCTGCTGCCCTGGATGCAGGCGCGCTGGGAGGCCCTGGCCCGCCCCGGCATGGGCTGGCTCTCCGCCGTCCTGGCCGGAGTCGCCGGGCTGCTCGCCATCTGGCTGGTCAACGTCGTCCTCGCCATCCTCCGCTTCCATGGCTTCCGCCTCGTCGACACCGGGACGCACTTCCGGGCCGCCGGCGGCCTCATCACCCGGCGCCAGGTGACGGTGCGACGCGAGCGCATCCAGCAGGTGGTGCTGGACGAGCCCCTGCTGCGCCGGGGGCTCGGCTTCGGCTCCGTGGAGGTGGAGACCGCCGGCGTCCGTGCCGGCCGCGAGCCCGCCGAGCGCGCCGAGCTGGTGGTGCCCGTGGTCCCCACCGCCCGCCTGGAGGAGCTCGTGCGGCGGCTCATCCCCGGACTGCCGGCCGCGCTGGAGGACCTGCCCCTGCGCCCCGCCCACCCCAAGGCGCTCCTGCGCGCGCGGATCCGCGCCGTGGTGCTCAGCGTCCTGGTGGCCATTCCGGCGACGGTGTTCCTCTGGCCCTGGGGACTGCTCGCCTGGGCGATGCTCCCGCTGCAGCTCGTGGGCGCCTGGTTCGACTGGCGCTTCCAGGGCTGGCTCGTCACGGACACGCACATCGTCGTCCGCCTGGGCTTCTGGCGCAGGCGCACCACGGTGCTGCACCGCTCGCGCATCCAGTCGGTGAAGGCCGTCCAGGGGCCGCTCGAGCGGGGCTACGGAATCGGCCATGTCCAGGTGGCCGTCGCGGGGGCGCAGACCGTCCTGCCCTGCGTGGCCTGGGAGGAAGCCCGGACGCTCCTCGACGCCATCCCACTTCCGAGACACGCCCGGCAGCCGACACAGGGAGTACGGGCGGAGGAAGCGGTGCCGGAAGAAGGCGACGTGCCCGCTCCTGGGACGGAGTCACCGGCTGCAAGCGGCAGCCCCTTCCGCCTATAGTCGTGCAATCACGGGTGACTCGCGCCCGTACGGATGTACGCTCTCCCGCCGCGACGCCTGGACACCCCGCTTCGGCACCACTGGAACCGTGACGGCGCCGACAGGGCCCGGCAAGACGACATGCACACCATGAAGAAGACGCTCTCCCTTGTGACGCTGCTCGCCGCTGGTGCCAGCCAGGCCGCGGGCTTCCAGATCGACACCCACAGTGCGCGCTCCACGGGCATGGGCAACGCGTCCACCGCCGCGCTGGACGACTCGTCGGCCATCTACTCCAACGCCGCCAACATCCTCGGGGTGGAGAAGCTGGACATCACGGTGGGCGACACCGGCATCCTGCCCAGCCTCCGCTTCACCCCGACGGGCGGCGAGTCCCAGGGCCAGAAGCTGACGCTGTCGCCCCCGCCGCATGCGTTCGTCGTCGTCCGGCCGTTCGAGAAATGGGCCTTCGGCGTGGGTGCGTACACGCCGTACGGCGCGCGCAGCCGCTGGGAGGAGGGCTTCGTGGGCCGCTTCAAGGGCCGCGAGTCCAGCCTGGCCACGTACTACATCAACCCCACCGTCGCGTTTCAGCCCCACGAGTACATCCGGATTGGCGCGGGCGTGGACGTGGTGCGCACCACGGTGGAGCTCAAGCGGGCGCTGAACTTCGTGGAGAGCGAGGGCGCCATCCACCTGGGCGGCGCGGCCTGGGGCGTGGGCTTCAACGCGGGCATCCAGGCGGTGCTGCTGCCCAAGGAGCTCACGGTCGGCTTGCACTACCGCAGCGCCGTGTCCACCACGTTCAAGGGCAGCGCGGACTTCCAGAACGTGCCGCTGGAGTTCGAGCGCCGGCTCATCGACCAGCGGGTGGAGGCGGACGTGAAGTTCCCCGCGACGCTGTCGCTCGGCATGGCGTTGACGCCCATGGAGCGGCTGACGCTCGCGCTGGACATCCAGCTGGTGGACTGGGCCAGCTTCCAGTCGCTGACCATCCGCTTCCCGGACAACCCCTCCCTGGACAACCCGGTGGCCAAGCAGTGGGTGGGGAAGGCGAAGTACCACCTGGGCGCGGAGTACGGCGTGACGCCGGAGCTGCAGGTGCGCGCCGGCTTCGTGGCGGACCTGTCACCCAGCCCGCCGGAGACGCTGACGCCGGACCTGCCGGATGCGGACCGCTACAAGTTCTCCGTGGGCGCGGGCTACCGGTTCGGCAACCTGCGGGCGGATGCGGCGTACCAGCTCGTCCTCCTCGCGGACACGGAGAGCACCGCGCCGGGCATCGACGGCACGTACTCCGGCACCGCGCACGTGCTCGGCGTGACGCTGGGCTACTCGCTGTAGCGTCTGGCGGACTCCAGGCGCTCCAGGAGCCTGCGTGCCTCGCGGTAGTCACGGGTGCGCTCTCCCCCGTGAATCCTGCACAGGGCGCTGGCAATCAGCTCCCGTGCCCGCGCGGTTTCGCCCCGCATCTCCAGCAGGACGGCGAGGCTCTTCGCCGCCTTCAGCTCGAGCCAGGAGGCGCCGGAGTCCCGCGCGTGGGCGACGGCCTTCTCCAGCCACTCCAGGACCTCGACCGTGCGGGCTCCACTCGCCTGGAGCAGCTCCCCCTTCAGTCTGTACAGCTCTGGCAGATAGAAGCGGTCCAGGTTCGTTGCCGCGCAGGCGAGCGCCTGGTCGATGCGGGCCAGTCCCCGCTCGAAGTCACCGGTCGCCAGGTGCACGTCCGCCGGCAGTGACAGGTAGTACGTCAGCGGGAGCTGCTGCTGGATGGCCGTGAAGAAGGACAAGCCTTCCTCTATCTCCCGAACTCCCTCCTGGACCGCGCCCAGCTTCGCGTGCGACCAGCCGCTCATCATCCGGCTGCGTGCCAGCCAGAAGGAGAAGCCCTGCTCGAGGCAGATGGCCTTGGAGCGCTCGGAGAACTCGCGGACCTTCTCCGGCTCGCCCAGCAGCAGGTACAGGACACTGGCGTAGTTGCACGCCAGGGCCTGGGCGAGCGGGTCCTCCAGGTGTTCCGCCAGGACGAGCGTCTGCGTCATGAGCACGCGCGCGCGGTCCACCTGCCCTGTCAGCAGGTGCAGCCATTCCAGGAAGACCTGGGCATAGAGCCCGTGGTCATCACCGTAGGTACGCACCAGGGCGGGGTGTAGCTCCGGCGAGTAGTGCTGCAAGGCGCGGTGGAGCTCGATGCGGGCCTCGTCGAACCGCCCCAGGAAGAAGAGCGTGGTGCCATTCGCGCAGAACACAGGCACCTCCCGCAGCGCGCCGGGGTGGGTGCGGACCGCTTCCAGCAACTTCCGGGCATAGGCCTGCGCGGGCTCCCTCCTGCTGGCCGTCAGGTTGACCAGCCACAGGTTGAAGAGGACGGGCACCCGCTCCGGCGGGTTCCCCAGCCGCTCGCACAGGTCGCGGGCACGCATCACGTTCTGCTCCACCTCGGGCGCGCAGTACCCGTGGGTGACCAGCAGGGCACCGCCCTTCGAGGTGCGAAGCTCCAGCTCCAGCTTGTCCCGGCCCGGCGCGGCCTCGAGCACCGACACCAGGGTGAGCGCATGGTCGAAGGCGGCGAGCGCCTCGGCATAGGCCGCCCGCTCCATTGCCTGCTGGCCGGCCCGATGAAGGTAGCGTGCGGCCTTCTCGCCCTGCCCCGCTTCTTCGAGGTGCCGGGCGAACAGCTCCGGGCGACTCTCCACGACCTCGGGGAACTCAAGCTCCAGGGCCTGGGCAATCCGCTCGTGCATCTCCCTGCGCCGCGTCTTGAGGATGGACTCGTACGCGGCCTCCTGGATGAGCACGTGCTTGAACTTGTAGACCTGCAGGGGGCCGGAGGCTTCCTCCATCAGGACCAGCCCGGCCTCCTGGAGCTGATCCAGGTGCCTGCGCAGGAACAACGGCTCCATGGCGGAGACGGCCGACAGCAGGGCATGCGAGAAGCGCCGCCCGATGGCCGAGGCGAGCTGCGCCAGCTCCTTGACCGGACCGAGCCGGTCCAGCCGTGCCACCAGCGAGTCGCGCAACGTGGCGGGGATGGAGAGGAAGCCGAGCGGCCTGGCCGACTCCAGCGTGGCCCGCGTGAGCTCCTCGAGGAACAGCGGGATGCCATCCGCCTTGTCCAGGATCTGCCGGACCAGCGGCTCCGGAAGCTGGCGGCTCCCCGCCATCTCGCTGATGAGCCTGCGCGCCTCCTCGTCGTCGATTCGAGACAGGGGCAAGGCGGTGAAATAGGGCCGATGCTTCCAGGGGACCTGGAACGTGGGGCGGGCCGTGAGGACCGTCAGGATGGGCGCGGAGGAAGCCGCCTCGACGAGCTCGTCCAGGAAATCCAACGTCGAGGCATCCGCCCAGTGCAGGTCTTCGACCACGAGGACCAGGGGCTTCTTTCGTGCCTGAAGCAAGAGCAGGAGCACGAGCAGCCGTCGGGTCTGCTCGCGCAGCTTCCGCGGAGAGAGGTCCACCGGCTCGTGACCGGCGGGAAGGGGAAGCGAGAAGAACGCGGCCATCAGCGGCACGGCCAGCCCGTCCGCGGTGACCTCATGGGTGAGGAACGCCATGAGCTTCTCGAGCTTCTGCTCCTTCGTCGCCCCACGCTCGAAGCCCACCAATGACTGGAACAGCTCCACCATGGGCAGCAGCGCACGTGTCTGCCCATACGGCAGGCACCGGCCGATGAGCGTCTGCGCCTCGCCGTGGACGCGCTGCTCCAGCGTGCGCACCAGGCGGGACTTCCCCACCCCCGCTTCCGCGACGAGCAGCAGCACCTGCCCGACGCCCCGATGGCTGCGCTCGATGCGCTCATGGATGACCGCCAGCTCTTCCTGGCGCCCGACCAGCGGGGAGACCTTCTGCCGCCGCGCTGCCTCGGAGCGCTCGCGAGGCCCCGCCTCCCGGCTCACCCGCAGGACCTCGATTGGCTTCTCGATGCCCTTGAGCGTCTGCAGCCCCATCGACTCCAGGATGAAGCATCCCTCCACGAGCCTTCGGGTCTCTTCGCTGATGACCAGCGTATCCGGCTCCGCCAGCCCTTGCAGCCTCGCGGCGATGTTCGGAGTGCGGCCAATCACCAGCTGCTCGCGCTTCCCCGGCCCGCCCACATCCCCTGCGACACCGACGCCCGTGTGGATTCCGAGCCGCACGGCCAGCGGCAGCGCCAGCAAGAACCGCCCGTTCAATGCCTTGACGGCTTCAATGATCTCCAATCCGGCGGAGACGGCCCTTCGTGCATCATCCTCGTGCGCTTGCGGATAGCCGAAGTAGATGAGCAGTCCATCTCCCAGATACTGGGCGACGTGGCCGTCGTAGCGCGCGATGACCTCCCCCGCGACGCCCTGGTACTTGCGGACGACCTCCCGCAGCTCCTCCGGATCCAACGTGTCCGACAGCTGGGTGGAGCCGACCAGGTCACAGAACAGGACCGTGACCTGCCGGAGCTCCGCATCGGTGCCACGCTCGACCGAGAGGGAGGGCTCGTGGCCGGTGCGCGAAGTGCCTTCGAGCGGCGCGGCGCATTGGCCACAGAAGCGGAAGCCAGGCGGATTCTCTACGCCGCAGTCAGGACAGCCATTCGACAACGGGCTGCCGCAGCCCCCACAGAAGCGCATCCCTTCTGGATTCCAGAACTCACAACGAGAACAACAACAGGCAGCCCGGGCTTGCAAGCAGACCTCCCCTCGACGGGGGATGGGTAGGACAAAGACACGCATGGGGCCGGCACTCGTTTGACGACGTCCCATGATTCAGGTAACGCGCCACGAGTTGCCAACTTCCCCAAAGACTATCAGGAGCTGAATGGAGCTGCCGGGCGGGGGGCTCCATGTCTCATGACGCGCTTTGTCTCGCTCGCTCAGTCACTGCACATCGAATACGGGGAGCGAACCATGACCTGCAATGTACGGGTCATCCGCTCCAACCCCAGGCGCACCAGCGCGCGACGCAGCGCGGGCTCACCCAGGAAGAACTTCCTGAAGACGTCGCGCTCCACCCGCAGCAGCGTGCAGGGCGTCGCCGCCTTCACCGTCGCGCTAGCGGGCCGGCCGCGCAGCAGGGACACCTCTCCGAAGACGGCCCCCTCCTCGAGGTCCGGATAGGGGGTGGTGTGGCCGTCATTGTGGGTGTGGAACACGGCACATCGCCCTCGCAGCAACACGTACAGCGCGGTGCCTGGCTTGCCCCGGGTGAGGAGGAGCTCGCCCTGTTCGACGGCGCAGGGCACGAAGGCGGAGCCGAGCTCCAGCTTCAGCTCCGGTGACAGCTCGGCGAGCAGCGGGGTGTCACGGAAGGCGTCGGCCAGCAGCCGCTCCTGACACGTCATCCGCACCACCGCCTCCTGGATTCCGTGCCGGGCCCCCGCCTCCTCCAGGCCGGCCCGGGAGAACTCCAGCAGCACCGTCCGCTCCACCGCCACCACGCTCGCCGTGCGCCGGCAGTCCGTCACCAGCGCCAGCTCGCCGAAGAAGTCTCCAGTCGACAGCTCCCGCACCGTCGTCCCGGAGCCGGCGTCGGGCTGACGCATCACCGCCACCCTCCCCTCGACGATGACGAACATCGAGTCGCCGATGTCTCCCTCGCGCACCACCGTCCGGCCCGCCGGGTAGAACCGCGTCCACACAGGCATCGATGCCGCCATGGAAAGCCCTCCTGCCGCGGTGACAGGTCTCTCCCCGGAGGCACGCGGGATGCCAGTCGGGGAAGCCGGTTGGGTTCGGGTGAACAAGGCGCGGAGTTGGCGGGCCAGACGCGACATGACCTCTCCCATGGTGGAGCAGTGATGCAGGATGATCGTACGTCTGCCGTTGCCCGCGCGCAGTGAAGCGCTTCACATGCGTGGCAGGCGTTACTCCGCTTCCCGGAACAGCCGCTCCGGTGAGACGAGGGTGATGCGGCCGCCCTCGTAGGCGAGCAGCCCCTCGCGGACGTAGAAGCGCAGCCACTTGTTGGTGCTCTCGCGGGTGAGTCCGCACAGGTTGGCCAGCTCCGTCTGGGTGAGCCGCTGCGGAATCACCACGCCCTCGGAGCCCGTCTGTCCCAGGCTCCGCGCCAGGTCGAGCAGGACACGCACCAGGCGCGCCCGCGCATCCAGGAACGTGGTGTCATGCACCAGCTGCGTGACGTGCCGCACCATCCGGCTCAGCGTGGCCAGCAACCCGAGCGCCACTTTCGGACGCGCATCCAGGAAGTAGCGGAAGTCCTCACGCTGGATGGACAGCAGGTCCGTCTCCTCCCTCGCGACGGCGTCCGTGGAGCGCGGCTCTCCGTCCAGCAACGCCAGCTCTCCGAAGAAGTCTCCCCGGTCCAGCAGCGCCAGGATGACCTCCTTCCCATCCGGCGAGGCGAGGCGGATGGCCACCTCTCCCTTGCGGATGATGTAGAGCGCCGTGCCCACATCCCCCTGGTGGAAGATGACCTCTCCCTTCGCATAGCGCCGGGTGCGCAGGAGCGCGGAGAGGTGCTCGAGGTCCTCGCTGCCGAGCTGCTCGAAGATGGAGACCTGGGCCAGAAGCTGCGAGTAGGACACGGTGGCACCCTCGAACACGCGCGCCGGAGCGTTCCCGCTCCGGCTGTTCTGTCGTCTTATCCGGGCTGGGCAAGTAGCTGCCAGGGTATGAGAGTAAAACGCAACGGGTTGGAATCCATACATCGCCTGTATTCCGTTTCATTTCCTGAGAGTGAGCTGCTTCACAGCCATCCCCCGTGACAGTCCCTACCGTGGTGGCAGACCCGACGTCAGTGAACGGGACGGCCCCATGCTCCTGCTGACAGACCTCCACGTCACCCCGGACGACGCCCTGCGAGACGCACGGAGGCGCGCCGCCGAGCTGCTTGCATCGGGGTTCCCGGAGAAGGCACTCGCGGCCTTCCAGGGGGTGTTGAAGATGACCCCCGAGGACCTCCCCTGCCGCCAGAAGGTCGCCGAAATCCTGCGGGCCCTGGGCAGGACGCGTGAGGCCGTCCTCGAGTTCGAGACCGCGGCCCGGCTGTCCCTGAGACAGGCCTCGCTGCTGCGCACCATCGCGCTGTGTGAGGACGTCCTCCAGCTGGACCCGGACCATGAGCGCACCCGGGCGCTACTGTCAGAGCTCCGGGCGCATCGCGGGCTGCCCCGCACGGACGCGGCGCCAACGACAGACGTCTCGCGTCACGCCGCGTGACACGCCGGCCCGGCGTCCAGGGCAGCGCTCATGGTAGACAGGGAGGAAGAGGCCGGAGTCCAGCGGCCGCGCAGTCGTCGTGGGGGTGGTGCGGTGCGAGTCCTCCAGGTCGTCATGAATCCGGGGCTGTCCGACGAGCAGGTCTTCCCGCTCCGGGAAGGCGTCACCTTCATCGGGCGCGACATGGAGAACCAGATTGCCGTCCTCCACCGGAGCCTGTCCCGCCAGCACGCCCGGCTCGACACCGCCGACGGCGGCAAGGTCGTCCTGACCGACCTGCAGAGCAAGAATGGCACCTTCGTCGGAGGCGTCCGCATCACCCGCGGGGAGCTCCAGGCCGGGGACACCTTCACCTGCGGCGCGGTCAACTTCCGCCTGCTCGGTGACAACACGGAGGACATCGTCAGCCCCAGCCTCACCCACGACGCGCGGATGCTGTCGCAGGTCTCCATGCAGGAGCTGCTGGCCGCCCCGGACCAGCGGACCTCCGCGCTCAAGCTGGGCCCCTCCTCGGTGGCGGAGCGGGACAGGGACAAGCTGCAGATCCTCCTCAAGGTCAGCCAGTTCCTGTCCTCGCCCGGCACCATCGACAGCCTGATGGAGCGCTCGCTGGAGCTGGTCTTCCAGGTGCTCGAGGTGGACCGCGCCGTCATCCTCCTGGTGGAGCCCGGCTCCGGCGTCCTGCGCCCCCGCGTGGCCCGCACCGCGGATGGCTCCAAGGAGCTGGCCCACATCTACAGCCGGCACATCGCCTCCTACGTGCAGCGGCATGGCGTGGCGGCGCTCTTCTCCGACGCCCGGTTGGATCCGCGCCTGGAGACGGCCGAGTCCGTCGTGCAGCAGTCCATCTACGCGGCCATGTGCGCCCCGCTGAAGGCCCGCGAGGAGCTGCTCGGCGTCCTCTACCTCGACAACCTCCGGCGCCCGGAGCGCTTCTCGCAGGAGGACCTGGAGTTCCTGTCGTCCTTCGCCAACCAGGTGGGCATCGCGCTGGAGAACTCGATGCTGTACCGGCGAATCGAGCAGGAGGCCATCCGCCGCAACAACTACCAGCGCTTCTTCCCGCCCAGCGCCCTGGCGCGGCTGGAGGAGTCGACCTCGGGCATGGACCTGGGCGCCCGTGAAGCCGAGGTGACGACGCTCTTCTCGGACATCTGCGGCTTCACCCAGCTGTCCTCGCGCATGCGGCCCACCGAGGTGGTGGACGTGCTCAACGCGTACTTCCCCATCATGGCGGACATCGTGTTCGAGCAGGAGGGAACCCTGGAGAAGTACATCGGCGATGCGCTGATGGCGACGTGGGGCGCGCCCTTCTCCCACCCGGACGACGCCGACCGCGCGCTGCGCGCGGCCGTGCGGATGCAGCAGGCCCTCCTGAAGCTCAACGAGGCGCTGCGCACGCGCCAGCAGATGGAGCTGCGAATCCACATCGGCCTGAACAGCGGCACCGTGGCGGCGGGCAACATCGGCTCCAAGCGCTTCCTCCAGTACGCCACCATCGGCGACACCACCAACGTCGCCAGCCGCGTGTGCACCGTGGCCGGCCCGGGCGAGGTCCTCATCACCCAGAGCACCCGCGAGCGGCTGACGGACCCGCGCTGGTCTCTGGAGCCGCTGCCGCCCACCCCCGTCAAGGGGAAGGACGCGCCGCTCACCCTCTACCGAGTGGGCTGGAACGCCGCGACGACCTGACGTCGCGCACGTGTCACGACAGCACCGCGAAACATGCAGACCCTTGACACTGCTGCCACCCCATGGCACTTACGTCGCCCTCAGTCTTGATAATGAGAACCATTCTCACTATCGAACACGGAAGGCACCCATGGGAACGACGACCAGAGTGGCGCTGGTGACAGGCGCCGCGCAGGGCATCGGTGCCGCGGTCGCACGGGCGCTGGCGGGCGGCGCCACCATCGCCGCGCTCGACAGGAACGAAGTGGGGCTGGGGTCGCTCGTCTCGGAGCTGCGCGAGCGCGGCTGCCAGGCCGCGGCCTTCCCCGTGGACGTGAGTGACAGCGCCGCGGTGGACGCGGCCGTGGAGAGCATCGAGCGCGAGCTGGGGCCCATCGAAGTCCTCGCCAACGTGGCGGGAGTGCTGCGCATGGCGCCCGCCGTGTCCCTGAGCGACGCGGACTGGGCGGCCACCTTCGCCGTCAACACCCACGGCGTGTTCCATGTCTCGCGCGCCGTCGCGCGGCGCATGGTGCCCCGGAAGAAGGGCGTCATCGTCACTGTCGGCTCCAACGCCGCCAGCATGCCCCGGATGCAGATGGCCGCCTACGCGGCGTCCAAGGCCGCCTCCACCATGTTCACCAAGTGCCTGGGCCTGGAGCTGGCGCAGCACGGCATCCGCTGCAACGTCGTGTCGCCCGGCTCCACGGACACCGCCATGCAGCGCGCGCTCTGGAGCGACGAGCGCGGCGAGCAGGCAGTGATTGCCGGCGCGCCCGAGGCCTTCCGCGTGGGCATCCCGCTGCGCCGGATTGCCTCCCCCGCCGACATCGCGGACGCCGTCGCGTTCCTCGTCTCCGACAAGGCCCGCCACATCACCCTCCACGACCTCTGCGTCGACGGCGGGGCGACGCTGGGCGCGTAGTCCCCTGCCGCCCCCCGTCCCCCGAAACACCTCTGTTCGGATTTTGAGAATGATTTCTAATTCTATTGTCACAGGAGGCTGGCAGTGATGCCCGAGCGCCCCATGGCCCCACAGAAGCTCGCCGCGCGGTTGCTGGAGAGCTACGAGGCGGGTTCTTCGTTCTTCTTCGCGACGCCCCGGCGGACGCTGCTGGCACGCGGCACCTTCGCCACCGTGCCGCACACCGCCGGGCCGGGCGCGCTGGAGCGGCTGCCCCAGCGCGTGGCGGCGGTGCTCGCGGACGCACGCGAGGCCGACCACGACATCCCGGTGGCCGTGGGCGCGGTGCCCTTCGACGGCGCCGTCCCCGCCCAGCTGGTGGTGCCGATGACCATCCAGCGCGCGGGGCCGCTGGTGTTCGACACGGACATCCAGGTGCACCGGCCGCTGGGGGCGCGCTTCACCGTGCGGCCCGTGCCGGAGCCCGCCGCCTACCTGGACGGCGTGGCCCAGGCGCTGACGCTGATGCGCAGCGGGCCGCTGCGCAAGGTGGTGCTGTCCCGCTCGCTGCACCTGAGCGCCGCGGCGCCCATCGACCTCCAGCAGCTGCTGTGCAACCTGGCCTGGCGCAACCCCTCCGGCTACACGTTCGCGGTGGACCTGCCGGCGCGGGACGGCGCGCCCGGCGAGGGCGCCCGCACGCTGATTGGCGCGAGCCCCGAGCTGCTCGTCTCGCGCTCCGGCCTCCAGGTGCTGGCCAATCCGCTGGCGGGCTCGGCCGCGCGCAGCCCGGACCCGCTGGAGGACCAGGCGCGGGCCGCGGCGCTGCTCACGTCGCCCAAGGACCTGCACGAGCACGCGGTGGTGATTGACGCCGTGGCGGAGGCGCTGCGGCCGTTCTGCAAGACGCTGGACGTCCCCGCGAAGCCGTCGCTCGTCAGCACCGCCACCATGTGGCACCTGTCCAGCCGCATCACCGGCGAGCTGGCGGACCCGTCCATCTCCTCGCTCGCGCTGGCCGCCGCGCTGCACCCCACCCCGGCCGTGTGTGGCTACCCGACGCGGCTGGCCCACGAGGCCATCGGCTCCATCGAGCCCTTCGACCGCGGCTACTACACCGGCGCGGTCGGCTGGTGCGACGCGAGCGGCGACGGCCAGTGGGCGGTGACCATCCGCTGCGCCGAGGCCGACGCGCACACGCTGCGGCTGTTCGCGGGCGCGGGCATCGTGGTGGGCTCCACGCCCGAGTCCGAGCTGGCGGAGACCGAGGCGAAGTTCCGCACCATGCTCCAGGCCATGGGCCTGGGCCAGGGCGCCGAGGTGCAGTCGTGAGCACGCTGGCGGGCTGCACCGGATGGCCGGAGGACCTTGCCAGCCGCTACCGGGAGGCGGGCTACTGGCGAGGGGAGACGTTCGGCCAGCTCCTGCGGGAGCGGGCGCAGCGCCACGGTGAGCGCACCGCGCTCGTCTCCGGAGAGCAGCGCTGGAGCTACGCGGAGCTCGACAATCGCGCGGACCGGCTCGCCGCCGGCTTCCACGCGCTGGGCATCCGGGCCGGAGACCGGGTGGTGGTGCAGCTGCCCAACGTCGCCGCCTTCTTCGAGGTCATCTTCGCCCTGTTCCGCCTGGGCGCGCTGCCCGTGTTCGCGCTGCCCGCCCACCGCAGCGCGGAGATCAACTACTTCTGCGAGTTCACCGAGGCCGTCGCCTACGTCATCCCGGACAAGCATGGCGGGTTCGACTACCGCCCCCTGGCCACGCAGGTCCGCGGCGCAGTGCCCTCGCTGCGCCACGTCATCGTCGTCGGCGAGCCGGGCCCCTTCACCCCGCTGAGCGCGCTGCCCGCCACGCCCGTCGTGCTGCCGTCGCCCCGGCCCGGTGACGTGGCGTTCTTCCAGCTCTCCGGCGGCAGCACCGGCGCCCCCAAGCTGATTCCCCGCACGCACGACGACTACATCTACAGCCTGCGCGTCAGCGCGGAGGTCTGCCAGCTCGACGCGTCGAGCGTGTACCTCTGCGCGCTCCCCGCCGCGCACAACTTCCCGATGAGCTCGCCGGGTGTGCTGGGCACCTTCTACGCGGGCGGCACCGCCGTGCTGGCGCTCCACCCCAGCCCCGACGTGGCCTTCCCGCTCATCGAGCGCGAGCGCGTCACCCTCACCGCGCTGGTTCCCCCGCTGGCGATGATCTGGATGGACTCCGCCAAGGCACGCCGGCACGACCTGTCCAGCCTGCGCGTGCTCCAGGTGGGCGGTGCCCGGCTCAGCAACGAGGCCGCCCGCAAGGTGCGCCCCACGCTGGGCTGCATGCTGCAGCAGGTCTTCGGCATGGCCGAGGGCCTGGTCAACTACACCCGGCTAGACGACCCCGAGGAGCTCATCATCTCCACCCAGGGGCGACCCATGTCTCCCGCCGACGAGCTGCGCGTGGTGGACGACGAGGACCACGACGTGGCCCCCGGCGAGACGGGGCATCTGCTGACGCGCGGCCCCTACACCATCCGCGGCTACTACAAGGCCGAGGCCCACAACGCGCGGGCCTTCACGTCAGATGGCTTCTACCGCACTGGCGACCTCGTCCGCATGACGCCCGAGGGCTACCTGGTGGTGGAGGGCCGCGCGAAGGACCAGATCAACCGCGGCGGAGACAAGGTCGCGGCCGAGGAGGTGGAGAACCACCTGCTGGCCCACCCCTCCGTCCATGACGCCGCCGTGGTGGCCCTGCCCGACCCGTTCCTGGGCGAGCGCACCTGCGCGTTCGTCATCCCCCGGGGCACGCCGCCGGCGACCACCGCGCTCACCGCCTTCCTGCGCGAGCGCGGCCTGGCCGCCTTCAAGATTCCCGACCGGGTCGAGTTCGTCGAAGCCTTCCCCCAGACCGGCGTCGGCAAGGTCAGCAAGAAGGCGCTGCGCGAGGCCCTCACCCGCGCGCCCTCCGCCAACGCCTCTCCCCCCTCCTCGCGCTGAGCTGAAAGGAATCCCCCCATGGCGCTCCCCGCCATCGCCCCCTACCCCATGCCCGGCCCGGCAGACCTGCCCAAGAACAAGGTCTCCTGGACGCCCGAGCCCCGCCGCGCGGCGCTGCTGATCCACGACATGCAGCGCTACTTCGTCGACGTCTTCGCGGCCGGCCAGTCTCCGGTGACGGAGCTGGTGGCCAACATCCAGCGGCTCCGGCAGCACTGCCGCGCGCTGGGCATCCCCGTCGTCTACTCGGCCCAGCCCGGAGGGCAGACGCCCGAGCAGCGCGGGCTGCTGCTGGACTTCTGGGGCGCCGGCATCAACGGGGGCACCGAGCAGAAGCAGATCATCGACGCGCTGGCCCCGGCCGAAGACGACATCCGCCTCACCAAGTGGCGCTACAGCGCGTTCCGGAAGACCGAGCTCCACGACCTCATGCGCGAGCGCGGGAGGGATCAGCTGCTCATCTGCGGCATCTACGCCCACATCGGCTGCCTCCAGACGGCCAGCGACGCGTTCATGAGCGACGTGAGGCCGTTCCTCGTCGCGGATGCGCTGGGCGACTTCTCCCTGGCCCACCACCAGCTGGCCCTCAGCTACGCGGCGCAGCTGTGCGCCGTCACCCCCACCACGCAGCAGGTCATCGACGCGCTGGGCCCCGCCCCGGTGCAGGCGGGCCCCAAGCCACTGAGCCGCAACCGCATCCGCGAAGAGGTGGGGGAGCTGCTGCAGGTGCCCCTGGCGGAGCTGGGTGAAGAGGAGAACCTGCTCGAGCGGGGGCTCGACTCCATCCGCATCATGACGCTGGTCGAGCGGTGGCGGAACGCCGGCGCGGAGCTGACCTTCGTGGACCTGGCCGAGCGCCCCACCCTCAAAGAGTGGTTCGCGCTGCTGTCCGACGCCTGACCCTGGAGCCTCCGTCCATGCGCGACCCCATGGCAGCACCCTGGCCGTTGTCCGCGGCCCAGCACGGCATCTGGGTGGGACAGCAGTTCGACCTCAAGAGCCCCGTGTACAACGCCGGTGAGTGCATCGAGATCCGCGGGCCCGTGGACCCGAGCAGCTTCGAGCCCGCGCTGCGCCAGGCGGTGGGCGAGGCGGAGGCGCTGCACTCGCGCTTCGTGTCCGCGGCGGGAGGGCCCGTGCAGTTCATCGAGCCCCGGACGGACTGGCCCCTGCACGTGGTCGACGTCAGCGAGGCGTCCGACCCGTGGGCGGCCGCGCGCGCCTGGATGCAGGAGGACCTGACGCGGACCGTGGAGCTGGCCCGCGGGCCGCTCTTCGCGGAGGCGCTGTTCAAGGCCGCGCCGGACCGCTTCTTCTGGTTCCAGCGCGTGCACCACATCGCCCTGGACGGGTACGGCTTCTCGCTGGTGGCCCGGCGGGTGGCGGACCTCTACACGGCCCGGGTGACGGGGCGTCCCGCCACCGGGGGCTTCGGCTCGCTGCGCGCAGTGCTGGACGAGGACGCGGCCTACCGGGCGGGCCCCCAGCCGGAGCTGGACCGCGCCTTCTGGACGGGGCGCTTCGCCAACGGCCCCACGCCGGTCAGCCTTTCAGAGCCCGCGCCCATGTCGGCCACCTTCGTGCGCCGGACGCAGCACCTGCTCCCCGCCGAGCTGGAGCGGCTGCAGGCGGCCGCGCGTCAGGCGGGGCTGACCTGGCCGGACCTGGTGCTGGCGACCACCGCCGCGTGGCTGCACCGCCTGACGGACGCCCCCGAGGTGGTGCTGGGCCTGCCGGTGATGTCGCGGCTGGGCTCGGCCGCCCTGCGCGTGCCGTGCATGGCGATGAACATCGTGCCGCTGCGCGTGGCGGTGCGGCCGGAGCAGGGGCTGCTCGCGCTCGCCCGTGAAGTGGCGACGGAGCTGCGCGCCATGCGGCCCCACCTGCGCTACCGGTATGAGCAGCTGCGCCGGGACTTGCGGCGGGTGGGCGGACAGCGCCGGCTGTTCGGCCCCGTCGTCAACATCATGCCGTTCGACTACGCCCTGCGCTTCGCCGGGATGCCGGCCGTCGCGCACAACCTCTCCGCAGGTCCCGTGGAGGACCTGTCGATTGGCATGTACGCCCGGTCCGACGGCGGCGGCATCCGCGTCGACTTCGACGCCAATCCCGTGTGCTACGGCGTCGAAACGCTGGGCGCGCATCAGCGCGACTTCCTCCAGTTCCTGGAGACGTCGGTCAACGAGCCCGAGCAGGCGGTGGGCCGGACCTTGCCGCGCCGGAGTCGCGCTCCCTTCGAAGAGGGGCGCACGTCCATGCTCGACGGCGGGCCGCTTCCCGGGCCCGCGCGCTCCGTGCTGGGGCTCTTTCTCGAGCGCGCCCTGGCGCGCCCCGATACCATCGCCCTGGAGCACGGGGCGCATCGGCTGACCTATGGCCAGGTCCTGACGGCAGCCCAGCACCTGGCGGACCGGCTCATCGCCGAGGGCGTGCGGCCCAACACCCCCGTGGCCGTCATGCTCCCCCGGAGCCTGGACGCCATCGTCGCGGCGCTGGGTGTGCTCTTCGCCGGCGCGGGCTACCTGCCCATCGACCCGTTCGGCCCGGCCTCCAGGACGGCGGCCATCCTCGCCGACGCCGCCCCCGACTTGATGATCACCACAGAGGGCGCGGCCCCGGTGCAGGGCGCGGGCCCGACGGCTCCCGGCAACCTCGCGGTGCGGAGGACGGAGCTGCCCCAGGGGCCGACGCCCCCGTCGTCCCGGAGCGAGGACGAGCAGCTCGCGTATGTCATCTACACCTCGGGCTCGACGGGCCAGCCCAACGGCGTGCAGATCGACCGGGGCGCGCTGGCCCACTTCGTCGCGGGCGCCACGCAGCGGTACGGAATCACCGGTGCAGACACCGTGCTGCAGTTCGCCCCGCTGCACTTCGATGCCAGCGTGGAGGAGATCTTCCTCACCCTGTGCGCCGGGGCGCGGCTGGTACTGCGCACCGATGAGATGCTCCAGTCCGTGCCGAGGCTGCTCGAGGCCTGCGCCGAGCACCGCATCACCGTGCTCGACCTGCCCACGGCCTTCTGGCACGAGCTGGCCTACAGCGTGTCGACGGGCTCGGCCCGCCTGCCCTCCACCCTGCGGACGGTCATCATCGGCGGAGAGGCCGCGCTGCCCGAGCGCGTCTCCCGCTGGTGCGCCGCCGTCGGCCCCGCCGTGCAGCTGCTCAACACCTACGGCCCCACCGAGGCCACGGTGGTCGCCACCGTCGCCACGCTCAGCGGCAGCACCGAGGCCACCGACGAGGTCCCCATCGGCCGGCCGCTTCCCGGCGTGTTCGCGGTGCTCGTCGACGCGCAGGGCAACGTCTCCGCACCGGGCGACGAGGGAGAGCTGTACCTGCTGGGCCGGGGCCTGTCCCGTGGCTACCTGCGGCGCCCGGAGCTGGACGCGGCGCGGTTCGTCAGCCTCGACGCGCTGCCCGGCTCGCCTCGCGCCTACCGGACGGGTGACCGGGCCCGGCTGCGCGAGGACGGACAGCTCGTGTTCGTCGGCCGGGTCGACGACGAGTTCAAGATCAGCGGTCACCGCATCGACCCGTCCGAGGTCGAGACCGTGCTGCTCGGCCTGCCACGTGTGCGCGAGGCCGCGGTGGTCGGGCAGGTGCTGCCGGGAGGCTCGCGGCGGCTGTGCGCGTTCCTGGTGGCCGAGGCCCCGGCGCCGTCGGTGGCGGAGCTGCGCGCGCAGCTGCTCACCCGCCTGCCCGCGCCCATGGTGCCCGGCACCTTCGTCTTCTCCGAGCGGCTGCCCCGGACGCCCACCGGGAAGCTCGACCGGTCCTCGCTGCGCCGCACCCTGCCCGCGGAGGAGCCCACGCCGGTGAGCCAGGCGGCCTCGGGGCTGGAAGGCCTGGTGCTGCGCGTCTGGGAGCAGGTGCTCGGCGTGAGCGGCGTGTCGGCCCGGGACGACTTCTTCGACCTGGGCGGCCAGTCGCTCCAGAGCATCCAGGTGGCGAACCGGCTCAGCGTCGAGCTGGGCCGCGAGGTGGCCGTCGCCACGGTGTTCCGTCACCCCACCGCCGCCGGACTGGCGCGGGCCCTGGAGCAGGGCAGCGAAGCAGCACCGGAGGCCGGCGGGCTCACCGCCGCCATGCTCGCGGATGCCGAGCTGCCCGAGGACGTCGTCCCGCAGCTGAAGGCCGCCGAGCCGCACCCGGTGCGCATGCGGCAGGTCGTGCTCACCGGCGCCACGGGCTTCGTCGGCGCCCACCTGCTGCACCAGCTCCTCCGGCAGACGGACGCCCGCGTGGTCTGCCCGGTGCGCGCCCGCGACGAGGCGCATGCGATGGAGCGGATCCGCGAGGCCCTCGCGGGCCAGCAGCTTCCGGTGGTGGACCTCGCCACGCGAGTCGTGGCGCTCCCCGCGGACCTGACCCAGCCGTGGCTGGGCCTCGGCGCCGCGCGCTTCCACGGGCTGGCGTCCGAGTGCGACGCCATCTTCCACAACGCCGCGGTGGTCAGCGTCGTGCGCGAGTACGGCAGCCTCCAGGCGGTGAACGTGCGAGGCACCCGCGAGCTGCTGAAGCTGGCCGCCGCCGTGCGCCCCAAGCCCTTCCACTACGTCTCCACGCTCGCGGTGGCCCCGCAGGCGAACCTCCATCCAGACGTCCCCGAGGACTTCGTGCCGGCCCACACGGGCCTGCGTGACGGCTACCAGCAGAGCAAGTGGGTGGCGGAGAGACTGGTCCAGCAGGCCGGAGAGCGCGGCCTGCCGGTGACGGTGTACCGGCTGGGCCGTGTCGTCGGAGCGCCCGACACCGGCATCGTGAACCCGCAGGACCTGGTCTGGCGCATCCTGCTGGCCGGCATCCCCGTGGGCGCCCTGCCCCACCTGGACGTGGGCGAGACGTGGACGCCGGTGGACTATGTCGCCGGAGCGCTCGTGCGCCTCGCGCGCGAGGCCCATCCCGGCACCGTCTTCAACCTCTCGCCCACGGCGGAGGTGCGGCTCCCCCGGCTGTTCCAGTGGGTCCAGGACTTCGGCTACCCCGTCGAGCTGACGCCCCTCGACGCATGGCGCACGCGCGTCGCGGAGCAGGCCGGCGGTGGAGACACCGGCACCACGCTGGCGTTCTTCGACCTGCGCTCCGGCGCGTCCGAGCCGGTGTTCGGCCTGGGCCCCATCCGATGCGAGCGCGTCCTCCAGGCGCTCGACGGCACCGGCATCTCCTGCCCGCCGACGGACCGCGCCCTCCTCTTCCGTTACCTCGAGTACTGCGTTGCCAAGGGACTGCTGCCTCCCCCGTCAGCATCCCGCCCCCACACCGAAACGGCCCCTCTGTGATGACCCGAGATTGGACCCCTCGTTCCTGGCGGGAAAAACCCGTCAGGTGCATGCCGGATGACTATCCGGACCCGCATACGCTCGCCCGCGTCGAGGGCGAGCTGTCGCGCCTGCCTCCGCTGGTGTTCGCGGCGGAGACACGGCGTCTCACCGCCGGGCTCGCGCAGGTCGCCGAGGGCAAGGCGTTCCTGCTGCAGGGCGGCGACTGCGCGGAGAGCTTCAAGGAGTTCACCTCCGACAACATCCGCGACACCTTCCGCCTCCTCCTCCAGATGGCGGTGGTGCTGACGTTCGCCGGAGGCCGGCCGGTGGTGAAGGTGGGCCGCATCGCCGGCCAGTTCGCCAAGCCGCGCTCCAGCGCCATGGAGACGGTGGGCGGCATCACGCTGCCCAGCTACCGCGGCGACATCATCAACGGCATGGACTTCGATGCCCGCGAGCGCACGCCCGACCCGCGGCGCCTGCTCATGGCCTACCACCAGTCCTCCGCCACCCTGAACCTGCTGCGCTCCTACGCCCAGGGCGGCTACGCGGACCTCTGCAACCTCCACCGGTGGACGCTCGACTTCGTCGCGAGCAGCCCCCAGGGAGACCTCTACCGCGGGCTGGCGGACAAGATCTTCCAGTCGCTGTGCTTCATGCATGCCCTCCACGGCGCCCCCGCGCCGCAGCCCGGCCCCGGCCCGGTGGACTTCTTCACCAGCCACGAGGCCCTGCTCCTCAACTACGAGGAGGCGCTCACCCGCGCCGAGCCCCACACCGGAGGCTGGCTCGACACCTCCGGGCACATGCTCTGGATTGGCGAGCGCACCCGGCAGCTCGACGGCGGCCATGTGGAGTTCATGCGCGGCATCGAGAACCCCATCGGCCTCAAGTGCGGCCCCACCATGGAGCCGGACGAGCTGCTGCGGCTGGTGGATGTCCTGAACCCGAAGGGCATTCCCGGGAGGCTGACGCTCATCGGCAGGTTCGGCGCGGACAAGGTCTCCGAGAGCCTGCCCCGGCTGATGGCCGCCACCCGGAAGGATGGCCGTCCCGTCATCTGGTCCATCGACCCGATGCACGGCAACACCCACAAGGCGAGCAACGGCTACAAGACGCGCTCCTTCGACCGCATCCTCTCGGAGGTGCGCGCCTTCCTGCAGATTGCCTCCGCCGAGGGCGTCTACCCCGGAGGCCTGCACCTGGAGATGACGGGACAGCACGTCACCGAGTGCCTGGGCGGCTCGTTCCCCGTGTCGGAAGACGAGCTGTCCAGCCGCTACCACACGCACTGCGACCCGCGCCTCAACGCGGACCAGGCCCTCCAGCTCGCGTTCATGGTGGCCGAGTCACTCCAGCTCCCACACACGCCACGCGCTCGCGCCGCCTGAAATTCCAGAGCGTTCTTGACAGTGCCGGCCCTGGACAACTACACGTCCATCCCCACGCGATGAAAATGAGAACCATTCTCATAATCATGTCACCGGCCGCTTGCCGGGTACGTGCGTGGGGCCGCGGGCTTTCCGCCACTGCGTTGCTGGGTGGATTGCTGCTCACCGGAGCGGCGCGGGCCGGAAGTGAGGCACCTCCGCCCGTGCAGCAGGAGGCCGGCCCCGCGGCACCGCCGGCCCTGGAGCCGCCGAAGCTCCTGGAGTTCTTCGCGGCGACCTACCCGGCCGAGGCGGAGCGCGCGCGACTGGAGGCGACGGTGCTGCTGCGCCTCACGCTGGACGCGCGAGGCCAGGTCACGGAGGCAGAGGTGCTGGCGCCCGCGGGGCACGGCTTCGACGAGGCCGCCCGCGAGGCCGCGCTCCGCTTCCGCTTCGAGCCCGCGAAGCGCAACGGGACGCCGATGCCTTCGCGCATCGCGTACAGCTACGAGTTCCGGTTACCCACAGCGGAGGCCTCCGTGCAGACGGTGGCCCCTCCAAGGCACACGGAGGCCTCCGCCGGGGTAGCGCCCGCGCCAGAGCGCACCGAGCCCGCAGCCCAGGCGGCGCCCGAGCCCGCGCGCACCGCAGTCCCCGCCGAGGGGAGCGCCGCACCGGCCAGTACCGAGGAGGCCATCGAGGTCACCGTCGAGGGCGAGTCCGAAGCGGAGCGCCGGCGGCAGTCCGCCGAAGCGGTGCAGGTCATCGAGACCGAGAACCTGCAGCGCGAGGCCGTGGACCTGGGACAGGCGCTGGCGCGCACGCAGGGCATCAACGTCCAGCGCGCCGGAGGGCTCGGCAGCCGGGCCCGCTTCTCCCTGGCCGGACTCACGGACGAGCAGGTCCGCTTCTTCATCGACGGCGTCCCCCTGGAGCTGGCCGGCTTCGGGCCCGACTTCGCCAGCGTCCCGGTCAACCTCATCCAGCGCGTGGAGCTCTACCAGGGCGTCGTCCCCATCCGCTTCGGCGCGGATGCGCTGGGAGGCGCGGTCCAGCTCGTCACCATCGACGACATCCAGGGGACGCGGGCCTCCGCGTCCTACGAGCTCGGCTCCTTCGACACGCACCGGCTCACGGTGAGCGGGCGGCACCTGGTCGAGTCCCGGGGCCTCTTCGTCCGCGCCAGCGGCTTCTTCGACTCCAGCCCGAACGACTACCTCATCGACGTGACGGTGGACGACTCGCAGGGCCGGCCCGTTCCCGCCACCCTGCCCCGCTTCCACGATGCCTACCGTGCGCTCGGCGGCGGCGTCGAGGCCGGCTTCGTGGACCGCCCCTGGGCGCGGCGCCTGCTGCTGCGCGCCTTCGCCAGCGACGCCGCGAAGGAGATCCAGCACGACACCGCGATGAAGGCGAAGTACGGCGAAGTGGACTCCGGCAACACCTCCGCGGGCGCCACCCTCCGCTACGAGCACACCTTCGGCGCGTCGCTGCTCGTCGACGCGGTGGGCGGCTACGTGGCGCGCGAGGCGCGCTTCGCGGACCTGGGCCGCTGCGCCTACGACTGGTACGGCCGCTGCATCCGCGAGCTGCCCCAGCAGGGGGAGACGGAGTCGCGCGCCATCGACAGGTCGGTGAACCAGGGCACGGGCTTCGCGCGCCTCAACCTCGCCTGGAACCTCGCCACCGACCACGCGCTGCGCTTCTCGCTCGCGCCCACGCTGGTGACGCGGACGGGTGAGGACCGCCAGCTCAGGGCCCGGGGAGAGCTGGACCCGCTGTCCGGGAAGCGCGCCATCTCCACCCTCGTCGGTGGCGCCGAGTACGAGCTGGACGCCTTCGACGGGCGCCTGGAGAACATCGCGTTCCTCAAGCTGTACGGCCAGCTGCTGCGCGTGGACCGGCTCCTGCCGAGCAACACCTTCGTGCCCTTCAACAAGGACACCTTCGAGCCCGGCTTCGGCGACAGCCTCCGCTTCCGCCTGTCACGCCAGCTGTCCGCCAAGGCCTCCTACGAGTGGGCCACGCGCCTTCCGCGCGCGGACGAGCTGCTGGGCGACGGCATCCTCACCGGCGAGAACCTGGACCTGGAGCGGGAGACCAGCCACAACGTCAACCTCGAGCTGACGCTGGACCTGCCGGAGACCCGCGCGGGCGCGTTCCGGGGCAGCGTGGCGGGGTTCGGCCGGCTCGCGGACCAGCTCATCATCCGCCTGGGCGAGCAGGGCTACTTCACCTACCAGAACGTCATCACCGCGCGCGCCCTGGGCACCACTGGCGCGGCCGGGTGGACGTCTCCGGAGGGGCTCCTCTCGCTCGACGGCAACGTCACCTGGCTGGACCTCCGCAACGTCTCCAGCGACGGCCCCTTCGGCGACTTCGAGGGCCAGCGCATCCCGAACCAGCCGCACGTGCTGGGCAATGGCAGCGCGCGGCTCCAGCTCGACGACGTCCTCAGCCCGCGCGACGCGCTGTCGCTGACCTGGCACACGCGCTACGTCCACTCGTTCTTCCGCGCGTGGGAGAAGCTGGGCCGCGAGGACACCAAGACGGTCATCTCGTCCCAGTTCCTGCACTCGCTGGCCCTCACCTACGTCATCCGCAGCGGGCCCACCACGCTGAGCTGGACGCTCGACGCGCAGAACCTCACCGACGCACGCGCCTTCGACTTCTACGGCGTGCAGCGCCCCGGAAGGACGCTGTCCGCCAAGGTGGTCGCCGAGCTGTGAACGCCTCTGCACCGAACACGCAGCACCGAACACCCCCCGCCAAAAGGAACGCCTTCTTCATGAGACCCTCGCCTCGCTCCCGCGTACCCAGCCTCCTCGTCACCCTGCTCGCCACGTGCTTCCTCGCCGCCTGCAGCGACGACACCGACCCGAACCCGACGCCGGACGCCGGCACGCAGGTCCCGGACGCGGGCGAGCAGAAGCCCATGTACGCCGTCATCACGCAGGTGAACACGTCGGGCGAGTCGCAGAGCTACGTCCAGCTGACGGACACGGTGGAGCTGACCGAGCCGCTGTCGCTGGAGGATGCCATCGAGGTCCCCGGGCGCGCCCTGGGCTCGGGCATCCCGAAGTCGGGCTCGCTGTACGTGAGCAGCAGCGAGGGCGCCCAGGTCACCCGCTACAACCTGACGGCCGGCGGCGAGCTGGAGGAGGCCGGGCGCGTGAGCTTCGAGGGCCGCGGCGTGGCCTCGATTGGCGAGTACCAGAACCAGTTCCAGTTCGTCTCCGCCACCAAGGCCTACTACTTCGACGGCCGCACCGCGCAGGCCATCGTCTGGAACCCGACCGAGATGACGGTCACCAACGCCATCAGCCTGCCCCAGCTCACCGTCGCGGGCGCCATCACCACCTTCGCCACGCACCCGGTGCGCGTGGGCAACCTCGTCATCATGCCCGTGGGCTGGCGCCCGTCCGCCGGTGTGGGCATCACCAAGCAGGCCGGCGTCGTCGTCGTCGACACGACCAACGACTCGGCGGTCGTGGAGACGGACACCCGCTGCGGCTACGTCCGTGACGGCGTGGTGGGCCCGGATGGCATGGTCTACCTGGCCACCGAGGTGTACGGCGCCGCGGTGTTCCGCGTCGCTGGCGGCGAGACGCCCGTGCCCTGCCTGCTCCGGTTCGACCCCACGACGAAGAAGTTCGACGCGAGCTTCCAGCGGGACCTGAGCGCGCTGACGGCCGGCGCCACGACGGGCTCGCTGCTCCCCGGCCCGCAGGGCAGCGCGTACCTGCGCGTGCTGGATGAGACTGTCTACACGGTCGCCCCGGGGACCCACCCCCGCGTGGTGGCGAGCGCCCAGGCGTGGACGTGGTGGCAGCTGAACCTGAGCACGCTGGTGGCCACGAAGGTCGCCGGGCTCCCCGCGAGCACCGGTAGCACGTTCATCCACGAGGTCGCCGGCGGCCGGAGCCTGTTCACCGAGTTCACGAACAGCTCCACCACGACGAACTTCCGCGAGCTGTCGAACGGCCAGGGCCAGGTGCGGTTCTCCACCCAGGGCCTGGCGTTCTCCTTCGTGCAGGTGCGCTGAGCAGGACCTCCCAGGCGCCGGGGGTGGCTCTGGCCCCTCCCGGCGCCGTGACCTTCACGACGACCCTGAGACGGAAACACGCCCATGCCCATCGTGGATGTCATCAAGAACCTCTTCGTGCAGTGGGGGGCCAACTGGGTCCTCTGGCTGCTGTTCGCCCTGTCCCTGGTCAGCATCGGCATCATCGTCGAGCGCTGGGTCGTGTTCCGCGGCAAGCAGGACACCCTGCGTGAGCTGTCCGCCGTGCTGGACCGGACGCTCGCGAGCGGTGACTTTCCCCAGGCGCTCGCGGCGCTGGAGAAGCAAACGTCCGTGGGCGCCATGGTGGCGCGCGCGGGCATCCGGCTGGCGCCCCGGGGCATGACGGCGGCCGAGAAGGGCATGCAGAGCGCGCTCGCCATCGAGCGCTCGACGCTGGAGCACCGCCTCGCGTTCCTCGGCACGCTCGGCAACAACGCGCCGTTCCTCGGGCTGTTCGGCACGGTCATCGGCGTGCTCCTGGCCTTCGAGGAGCTGAGCCAGGGCGCGGGCATGGGGGGCCGCACGAGCCAGGTCGCGTCGAACGCGGTGATGGGCAGCATCGCGGAGGCCCTGGTGGCGACGGCCATCGGCATCGGCGTCGCCCTGCCCGCCGTGGCCGCGTACAACTACTTCCAGCGGCGCATCGCGCAGATCCTCTCGGACACCGAGGCGCTGACGAACCTGGTGCTGGCGTACCTGTCCGTGCGTGAGCGCGGAGACGCCTCGCCTTCCGACACAGCCCGGGGCCATGGGCCGGCCGTGGGAGGGCTCTAGCCATGGCCGGAGGAACCCAGCCCCGAGGCGGGCTCATCGAGGGCATCAACGTCACGCCGCTCGTCGACATCATGCTGGTGCTGCTCATCATCTTCATGGTCACCGCCAGGCTGGTGGACAGCCCCGCCGTGCCGCTCGACCTGCCCCAGGCGTCGCAGAGCGAGGACGTGCAGACCGTCTTTGCTGTCTCCATCACCGCGGACGGCCGGCTCTTCGTGGACGGAGTGCCCATGGACGACGCGGTGCTGAAGGACCGGGCCCGCCAGGCGCGGGCGAAGGACCCCGAGCTGCGCGCCGTCATCCAGGCGGACGGCGCGGTGCCCCACCGCCGGGTCATCGCGGTGCTGGACCAGCTGAAGGAGTCCGGCCTCACGCGGGTGGCCTTCGGCACGGTGCATCCGGAGCCGGCCGCCCCGGCGCCTGGCGAAGCACCCGCGGAGGACGGGCGTGCCACTCCCTGAGCCCGCGAGCCTCGCGGACATCATCCTCCGCGCCGGAGGCCCGAAGAAGTCCGGCGGCGCCGCGTGGGCGGTGCTGGCCACCGTCGCGCTCCATGGCGCCGCGGGGGCGTTTGCCTGGCGGGCCTGGAAGGACAACGCACGCCCCGACGTGGTGACCGCGCCCAAGCGGACCCTCCAGATCGACCACGTGGTGGAGCTGCCTCCGCCGCCCGCGCCAGCGCCAGCGCCAGCGCCGAAGGAGCCGCCGCGCGCGGCCCGGAGCGAGACCGTTCCGAGTCGCCCTCGCGCCTCCCGTCCGTCGAATCGCGAGTCTCCGCCTCCCGCGCCCGCGCAGGCCGCGGAGGTGGTCGCCGCGAAGGAGGCGGAGCCGCTCGACTTCACCGGCTTCGACATCGCCACGGGCAACGCCCCTCGCTATGCCGGTGGCGTGACGGCTTCCAAGGGGACGTCCACCCAGGCCGTGCACGGCCCGGCCGATGTGGCTGGCGAGGCGGAGGGTGAAGGCACGAGCCGCGCACGGCCCGTCCAGCTGCCCGCGCGCAACTGGAGCTGCCCCTGGCCCCGCGAGGCGGACGCGCTCCGCGTGGACGAGCAGACGGTGGTGCTGCGCGTCGTCGTGGACACCGGCGGCCGGGTGACCTCCAGCGAGCTGGTGTCCGACCCGGGCCACGGCTTTGGCGCCGCCGCGCTCGAGTGTGCTCGCAATGCACGCTTCGACCCCGCCCTGGACCGCGGTGGCCAGCCCTACGTGGCCACCTCACCGCCCATCCGCGTCCGCTTCAAGCGGCGCTGAGCGCAGCACCTTCTCTTCCTCGAGGCCCACAGAGGCCCGCCGGTCCCGGAGCCTCTCGTGACGCCCTCATCCCCTCTGCGGCAGCAACGCCTGAGGGTGCCCCCTGCCTCGGTCCCAGCGCTTCTGCCCCTCCGGTCCTGGTGTCTCTCGTGACGTCCTCATCCCCTCCGCGTCAGGAACGCCTGCGTGTGCTGCTGCTGGCCTGCGTGCAGTTCACGCACCTGATGGACTTCATGATCATCATGCCGCTGGGGCCGGAGTTCATCCGGCTGTTCAGCCTGTCCACGGCCCAGTTCGGCGCCCTGGTCTCCGCGTACACGCTGGCCTCGGCGGCCATGGGCGTGCTGGGCGTCTTCTGGGTGGATCGGTTCGACCGCAAGCGCACGCTGCTCGTCATCTACGCGGGGTTCATCGCCGCCACGCTGGCCTGCGGCGCGGCGCAGAGCCACCTCTGGCTGCTGGCGGCGAGGACGCTGGCGGGAGCGTGCGCGGGGCTGATGTCGGCCGTCATCATGGCCATCGTCGCGGACGTGGTGCCGCCGGAGCGCCGGGGCCGGGCCATCGGCACGGTGCTGTCCACCCTGGGCCTGTCCGCGGTCGCGGGCGTACCGCTGGGCCTGGGGCTCGCGAGCGTACTGGGCTGGCGCATGCCCTTCTGGGTCATCTGCGGCCTCGCCGCCATCGCGTGGCTCGGCCTCGCACGCCTCCTGCCCGCGCTCGACCAGCACCTCACCGCCGCGCCCGGGAAGCGTCAGGAGAATCCGCTGGCGGCGCTGGTGTCACCGCAGCTCGTGCTGGGCTGGGCGCTGACGTTCAGCGTGGTGTTCTCCAGCTTCCTGCTGATTCCATACCTGAGCGCGTACATGGTCGGAAACGTCGGCCTCACGCAGACGGACCTGCCCTGGGTGTACCTGGCGGGTGGTGCCGCCACGCTGTTCACGGCGCGCAAGATGGGCCAGCTGGCGGACCGCCACGGCGCGGCCCGGGTGCTCGCGTGGCTGCTCATCGGCACGGTGGGACCCCATCTCGTCTTCACGCACCTGCCGCCGTCACCGCTGCCGGTGGTGATGGGCGTGTTCGTCGTCTTCATGGCCCTGACGTCCACTCGGGCCATTCCCGCCATCGCGCTCATCTCCGCGAAGGTGCCACCGGCGCTGCGCGGACGCTTCATGGCCGTCAACATGGCCGCGAGCGATGCGGCTTCCGGCCTGTCCGCCTGGGTCAGTGGGCTGATGCTCGCCACGGCGCCGGGCGGAGCGCTCATCGGCTTTGGCGCGGCGGGCTGGCTGGCCGTCGCGGTAACCACCCTCTCCCTCTCCATTCTCTGGGCCTTCACCAGGAGCGCCGTTCGAGCGCCGCAAGGCACCGAACCGAGACAGTCCCTGACGTGAAGCGCAGTCCCATCCAAAGGAAACCCCCCATGGATACCCCCGTACGGAAGCACCCCTCCCTTCCCCGCCCCATCCAGGGCGAGCTCCGGCTCGACCGCTCCAACCAACTCCTGGAGGAGGCCAGGCGGCTGGTCCCCGGCGTCACCCAGTCGATGATGAAGAAGCCGGAGCACTTCGCGCCCGGCGCGTTCCCCGTCTTCCTCGTCAAGGGCCAGGGCACGCTGGTGGAGGACGCCGATGGTCAGGAGTACATCGACTTCATCAGCGGCCTGGGCGCCAACATGCTGGGCCACAACCACCCGGCCGTGGTGGACACCATCCGCAAGCACCTGGAGGAAGGCATCCTCCACTCGCTGCCCACGCCCGTGGAGGTCAGCTCGGTGCAGGCGCTGATCGACGTCATCCCCGGCGCGGAGATGGCGCGGTTCTTCAAGACGGGCGCGGATGCCACGTCCGCGGCGGTGCGCCTGGCGCGCCACGTCACCGGCAAGGAGAAGATCATCACCGTCGGCTACAACGGCTGGCACGACCACTTCATGTACGACACGCCGGGAGTGCCCGCGGCGCTGGCGTCGCTGACGACGCGCATGCCCCTGTTCACCCCGCCGGATGAGCCGGCGCTGCTGGCCGCCATCGAGAAGAACGCGAGCCAGCTGGCCGCCGTGCTCCTGTCCGTGCCCTACAACCGGCCGGTGACGCCGGAGTTCATGAAGCAGGTGCGAGAGACCTGCACCGCCCACGGCGTCCTGCTGGTGATGGACGAGGTGGTGACGGGCTTCCGCCTGGCGCTCGGCGGTGGCCAGGAGTTCTTCGGCGTGCGGGCGGACATCGTGTGTCTGTCCAAGAGCATCGCCGCGGGCATGCCGCTGTCCGCCATCGCCGGCCCGGCCCGGCACATGAGCCGGCTGAGCGAGCTGCAGGTGTCCACCACCTTCGGCGGCGAGCTGCTGTCGCTGGCGGTGTGTGAGGCGGTCATCGCGCACTACCGGAAGAGCGACTACATCCAGCACATCGCCAAGCTGGGCCGCAGGCTGCGCGAGGGCATCAACGCCCACGCCGAGCAGCTGGGCTCCACCCTGCGCGTGTCCGGGTACGACGCGATTCCCTTCTTCCTCTTCGCGAAGGACCCGGCGGAGCACGCGAAGAAGATGCTGCCGTTCCAGGCCGGCATGGCCCGGCGCGGCGTGCTGCTGCGCCGCGACGTCAACTTCCTCTGCGCGGTGCACACCGAGGAGCAGATCGAGCACACCATCGAGATGGCCGCCGAGGTGATGCGCTCGCTCCAGGCGGTCAGCAGCGCCGCCTGAGGAGGCGGCGGCGGGCGGGGTGTGACTGGTGGCGCCCCGCCCGACGGCGCTCCGTCTCGAGCATCGCGAGCAGCGCGCGTGGCTGGAGTCAGGAGTGCCCGGCCAGGCTCCCGGTGGAGGTCGAGCCGGGCGGGCCCTGCCGCAGCAGCCACACCAGCACCGCGCCGTGGACGGCGCCCACCGCCGCGCCCGCGAGGCAGAGCAGCACCACCGGCACCGCCAGCTTTGCCGGCGTCAGCGGCCACGGCGTGGAGCCCGCGGCCTGGAACACCAGCACCATCCCCACCGCCCACGCCGCCGAGTTCGCCGGCACCCACCAGCCCGCCCTCGCCACGTAGCGCCGGAGCACGCGCCACTGCGGCACGGCGAGGAAGGGGCCCAGCACCACGCCCATGCTGGCCGCCATCACGACCTGCAGCGCCTCGCTGATGACGGGCGGGGACGCAGCCGGCTGTGCGCCGCCTGAGTCCATCACCAGCTGCATGACGGAGCTGGGAAGCATGCCCAGCGTCCACGCGATGCCCGCCCCCAGCGCGGTGGCCCCCACCCAGGCCTTCACCGGCATCGCCGGCAGGGCGCGCCGCAGCACCCCGCCTTGCAGCAACCCCACCAGCACGCCCTCCAGGAAGGTGCCGATGGCAATCATCGCCAGCGCCATCAGCACGACGCCGGGCACGCCCATCCGGTCGGTGGTGGAGGCCAGCCCCACCGCCACGACGGCCGAGCCTCCCAGGCCCACCAGCTCCGCCACGGTGTTGGCGGCCACCCAGCGCCTCCACAGGGGCCACGGCGACGCCGCCTCGGGTGACGGGCTCGGGATGCTCATGGCCAGGCATCCAAGCACGCACCCGGGTGGAAGTGACGGGCGCCGGTGAAGCGACGGCGCACCTGCTGGCAGGCTCCTGGGGCGCGGGCTGCACGGGGCCGAAGCCGAAGTGCTCCCCTGGCTGCCCTCCTGGCGGGAGGCGAACCGTCGGCCTCCGTCTTCATTGTCAAGAGGATTCGAACGCTCTGCCCCCATATTGCCGTGTGATATGAGGTGGCGGACTTTTCAATCCGACGCTGGGCTTTGAGACTTCAACTTTCGACAGGTTCTGCCCCGTCCATCCGACGGAGCTGTTGTGGGGCGCTGACCGCGGAACCGCGCTGATGCGGTGACCGTCGCCGACTCCGCCTCCCATCCCTGCATCCCATGTCCAGTCTCGCGTCGCGCGCTTCCACTTTCGTCAAAGCATTCCAGGTGGCCTTCCTGGCCGCACACAGAGGTATCAGGTGATGAACCGCCCCTCACCCGCCCCATGGTCCACGCTCGTCGAGCTGCTCGAGGCGAGGGCCTCCGCGGACGCAGCCGCGCGCCTCTACTCCTTCGTCGAGGACGCCGAGAGCGAGGAAGGTGAGCTGAACCGGGGCGCGCTCCAGCAACGCGCGCGCATCATCGGCGGCGCGCTCCAGTCACTCGGAGCCAGGGGCGAGCGCGCCGTCCTGCTGTATCCGCCGGGCCTGGAGTACATCTCCGGCTTCTTCGGCTGCCTCTACGCGGGCGCCGTCGCCGTGCCCGCGTACCCGCCAGACCCGACGCGGCTGGAGCGCACCCTGCCGCGGCTGCTGTCCATCATCCAGGACTCGCAGGCCACCGTGGTGCTCACCACGTCGTGGCTGCTGTCCATGGCCGAGTTCCTGTTCGAGCAGGCGCCGTCCCTCAAGACGCTGCGCTGGGTGGCCACCGACACGCTCACGGAAGACGCCGCCAGCGCGTGGCGGCCTCCGGACGTCGGCGCGGACTCGCTCGCGTTCCTCCAGTACACCTCCGGCTCCACCGGCACCCCCAAGGGGGTGATGCTCAGCCACGGCAACCTGCTGCACAACCTGGGGCTGATCTCCCACGCCTTCCAGGCGGACGCCCACAGCGTGGGCACCATCTGGCTGCCGCCGTACCACGACATGGGGCTCATCGGCGGCATCCTCCAGCCGCTGTACGGGGGCTTCCCCGTGGCGCTGATGTCGCCGCTCACCTTCCTCAAGCGGCCGCTGCTGTGGCTGCAGACGGTGTCCAAGCACAAGGCCAGCATCAGCGGAGGCCCCAACTTCGCGTATGACCTGTGCGTCCGGAAGATCGCGCCCGAGGAGCGCGAGGGCCTGGACCTGAGCCACTGGCGCGTCGCCTTCTCGGGGGCCGAGCCCATCCGCCCGGAGACGCTGGACCGCTTCGTGACGGCCTTTGGCCCCCAGGGCTTCCGGCGCGAGTTCTTCTATCCCTGCTACGGCCTGGCCGAGGGCACCCTCATCGTGTCGGGTGGACTCCCCGCGGAGCCCCCGGTGCTGCGCACGCTGGACTCCGCCGCCCTGGAGCAGAACCGCGCGGTGGAGCCCACCGACGGCGTGACGGCGCGCACGCTCGTGGGCTGCGGCCGCAACCTGCCCGACCAGGAAGTCCTCGTCGTCCACCCCGAGAGCCTGGAGCCGCTCGCGCAAGGGCAGGTGGGCGAGGTGTGGGTGCGTGGCCCCAGCGTGGCCCTGGGCTACTGGCAGCGCGCCGAGGAGACGCGGCACGCGTTCCAGGCACGCCCCGCGAGCGGCGGCGAGCACCGCTACCTGCGCACGGGAGACCTCGGCTTCTTCCAGCAGGGGGAGCTCTTCGTCACCGGCCGCCTCAAGGACCTCATCATCCTTCGTGGCCGCAACCACTACCCGCAGGACCTGGAGCTGACGGCGGACCAGAGCCACCCCGCCATCCGTCCGGGCTGCAGCGCCGCCTTCGCCCTTGAGGTAGAGGGCGAGGAGCGGCTCGCCGTCGTGCTGGAGGTGGATGCACGCCGCATGGCCGACCCCACCGAGGTCATCGGTGCCCTGCGCCAGCGGCTCGCCGAGACGCACGAGGTGCAGCCCCACACGCTGCTGCTCATCGAGCCGGGCGCCCTTCCGAAGACGTCGAGCGGCAAGGTGCAGCGCCGCGCCTGCCGTCAGGCGCTGCTCGACGGCCAGCTGGCCGTGGTGCACGCCTGGTCGGAGTCCGCCGCGTCCGAGCCGGCGTCGACGCCCGGTCAGGCCGTGCCCGCCCCGCTTCCCGCCGTCGAGGAGGAGCGCGTCACCTGGCTGCGCGCCCGCCTCGCACCGCGCCTGCACGTGCGCCCCGAGGAGCTGGACGCGGCGGCGCCCCTCACCCGCTACGGCCTGGACTCGCTCGCGGCCGTGGAGCTGGCGCACTTCTTCGAGAAGGAGCTGGGCGTCGCGGTGCCCATGCAGACGCTGCTCGCCGGCTGCACGCTGGAGGAGCTCGCGCGCGCCCTGCCCACCGCGGCCCCCCAGCCGGCGCGCGTGGAGGAGGTCTCCACCGGCCCCGGCCCCTTCCCGCTCTCTCCCGCGCAGGAGCGACTGTGGTTCCTGGAGCAGCTCCAGCCGGGTGGCGCCGTGTACCACCTGCCGGTGGGCCTGCGCCTGGAGGGCCGTCTCGAGGTCGCCTCGCTCGAGGCCAGCCTCCAGGCGCTCGTCCAGCGTCACGAGTCGCTGCGCACCGTCTTCCAGTCCGACGAGGGCCGGCCGTCGCAGTCCATCCTCCCCGAGGGCCGCACACGGCTGGAGCGAGAGGACCTGACGGGACTGCCCGAGGCCCAGCGCGAGGCCGAGGCGCTGCGCCGCGCCCGCGAGGAAGCGCGGCGTCCCTTCGAGCTGTCCCGTGGCCCCCTGCTGCGCGCGGTGCTGCTGCGCCTGGGCGAGGAGCGCCACGTGCTGGTGCTCACCGTGCACCACCTCGTCTCCGACGGCACGTCCCTGGGTGTGCTCGCGCGTGAGCTGGCAGCGCTGTACGCCGCTCATGCCGCGGGCCGCGAGCCCCGCCTGCCTCCGCCTCCGGCGCGCTACGTGGACCAGGCCGCCGCCCAGCGGGCCCGCCTGGAGCGCGGGGAGCTGGAGGGTCAGCTCGAGTACTGGAAGCACCTGCGCGGCGCGCCGCCGCTGCTGGAGCTGCCCGCCGATGCACCCCGCCCCGCCGTGGAGAGCCACCGGGGCGCCCGCCATGCCTTCCAGCTCGAGGCCGGGCTGTGGCGGCAGGTGCAGGCGCTCGCGCGGCGCGAGGGCACGACGCCCTTCGCCGTGCTGCTCGCCGGCTACCAGGTGCTGCTGTCCCGACTGTCGGGACAGCCGGATGTCTGCGTGGGCACTCCCGTCGCCGGCCGTGGCCGCGCCGGTCAGGCTGACGTCATCGGCCTCTTCGTCAACACGCTCGTGTTCCGGGCCGAGCTCTCCGGCGCGCCGTCCTTCCTCGGCCTGCTGGGTCAGGTGCGTGAGCGGGTGCTCGGCGCGCTCGCCCACCAGGACGTGCCCTTCGAGCGCGTCGTCGAGGCCGTGCAGCCCGTCCGCAGCCAGAGCCACGCTCCGTTGTTCCAGGCCATGCTCGTCCTCCAGGACGACCCGGCCCTGGCGCTGGAGCTGGAGGGCCTGCGCTGGGAGCGCCTGGAGGTGGACACCGGCGCGTCGATGTTCGACCTCACGCTCTTCCTCTTCGAGGGGCAAGAGGGCGGGCTGGACGCGTCCTTCGAGTACGCCACGGACCTCTTCACCGCCTCCACCGTGGAGCGCGTGGCCGGCCACCTCCGCACGCTGCTGCACGCGGCCGTCACCACGCCCGAGCGGAGCATCGCCGAGCTGCCCCTGCTGAGCCCCGAGGAGCGGAACCAGCTCCTGGTGGCGTGGAACGACACGCGCTCCTCCGAGGCGCCCGAGGACAACGTCCCCCTGCTGGTGGAAGCGCAGACACGGCGCACGCCCGGGGCGGTGGCGCTCATCGCCGGGGACGCGCGGTGGACGTACGCGGAGCTGGAGTCGCGGGTGCTCCGGCTGGCGCACCACCTCCGGACGCTGGGGGTGGTCGCCGAGTCGCGCGTCGGCGTGTGCATCGGGCGCTCCGCCGAGCTGGTGGTGGCGCTGATGGCCGTGCAGCGCGCCGGCGGTGCCTACGTGCCGCTGGATCCGAGCTGGCCGCGGGAGCGGCTGGCCCTGGTGGTGGAGGACGCGGCGCCCGGCGTGCTCCTCACGACGCAGGCGCTCTCCGAGCGGCTGGGCACTCCGCGTGGACAGGTGGTGTGTCTGGACACGGCGGCACTCGGCGCGCTTCCGGTGGCGCCACTGCCGTGCCCGGCCTCGCCCGACAACGTCTGCGCCATCCTCTACACGTCCGGCTCCACGGGCCGCCCCAAGGGCGTGGCGCTGACCCATCGCGGCGCCGTGGCCTTCCTGCGCTGGGCGGGCCGGACGTTCTCCGCCGAGCAGCTCTCGCGCGTCCTCTTCGCGACCTCCATCAACTTCGACCTGTCGGTCTTCGAGCTGTTCGCGCCCCTGACTCGCGGCGGCGCCGTGGTGGTGGCCGAGGACGCGCTGGCCCTGCCGTCGCTGCCCGCCGCGAGCGAGGTGACGCTCGTCAACACCGTGCCCTCCGCCATGGCGGAGCTGGTGCGGGCCCGGGCCGTGCCGGCCTCCGTGCGCACCGTCAACCTCGCGGGCGAGGCGCTCCCGCGGCCCCTGGTGGACGCGCTCTACGCCCTGGGCACCGTGGCGGACGTCTTCAACCTCTACGGCCCCACCGAGGACACCACCTACTCCACCCATGCCCGCGTGCCGCCCGGCGCCGAACCGACCATCGGCCGGCCCCTGTCGGACACGGCGGTGTACCTGGTCGATGAGCGCCTGCAGCCCGTGCCCATTGGCGTCGCCGGAGAGCTGTACCTCAGCGGCGAGGGCCTGGCGCGCGGCTACCTGGGCCGGCCGGACCTGACGGCCGAGCGCTTCCTGCCCGATCCCTTCAGCGCCACCCCGGGCGCGCGCATGTACCGCACGGGCGACCTGGCCCGCTACCTGCCGGATGGCCGCATCGCCTACCTGGGCCGCGCCGACTTCCAGGTGAAGGTGCGCGGCTTCCGCATCGAGCTGGGCGAGGTGGAGGCGGCTCTGGCCGCTCATGCCGGCGTGCGCGAGAGCGTGGTGCTGGCCCGTGAGGACTCGCCCGGCCACAAGCGGCTGGTCGCGTACGTGGTGCCCGGCGAGTCGTCTCCCTCCGTGGAGGAGCTGCGCTCGGCGCTCGGTGCGCGGCTGCCGGGGTACATGGTGCCTTCGGCCTTCGTCGTGCTGCCGGCCCTGCCGCGCACGCCGAACGGCAAGGTGGACCGGCGCGCGCTGCCGGCTCCGGACTCTTCCGGGGCCGAGAGGACGCAGGCCTACGTCGCGCCGCGCACGCCCGGTGAGCAGCTACTGGCGGGCCTGTGGCGCGAGGTGCTGGGTGTGGAGCAGGTCGGTGTTCACGACGACTTCTTCGCGCTCGGCGGCCACTCGCTGCTGGCCACCCGGCTCATCTCCCGCGTGCGCAACGCGCTGCACGTGGACCTGCCCCTGCGCACCCTGTTCGAGGCGCCCACCCTGGCGCTCCTGGCCGAGCGACTGGAGGCGGCGGGCAGGCCCGTCGGCGCACCCCGGCCCCCGCTGGTGGCCACGCCGCGCACGGGCGACACCGCGCTGTCCTTCGCGCAGCAGCGCCTGTGGTTCCTCGACAGGCTGCGGCCCGACAGCGCCTTCTACAACCTCCCCGCCGCCGTCCGGCTGGACGGGCCGCTGGACGTGGAGGCCCTGGAGCGCGCCCTGGCAGAGCTGGTCCGCCGGCACGAGGTGCTGCGCGCCACCTTCCATGACAACGGCGGCGAGCCCGTGCAGCGCGTCTCCGCCGACGCGTCCCTCGTGCTGGAGCGCACGGACCTGTCAGGCCCGCCCGAGGAGCGCCGCGAGGCCGAGGCCCGGCGCCTGGCCGACGCGGAGGCCCGGCGTCCCTTCCAGCTGGAGCGCGGCCCGGTGCTGCGCGCGGGACTGCTGAAGCTGGATGCAGGGCACCACGTCCTGTTGCTCACGCTGCACCACATCGTCGCGGACGGCTGGTCCATGGAGGTGCTGGTGCGCGAGGTGGGCGCGCTCTACGGCGCCTTCACCGAGGGCCGGCCCTCGCCGCTGCCGGCGCTGGCGCTCCAGTACTCGGACTACGCGCTGTGGCAGCGCTCGTGGCTGGATGGTGAGGCCCGCGAGTCGCAGCTCGAATACTGGCGCCGACAGCTCGCCGAGCTGCCCGCGTCGCTGGAGCTGCCCACGGACCGGCCGCGTCCGGCCGTGCAGAGCTTCCGGGGTGCCACCTTCACGCGGGTGCTGCCTCGCGCGCTGGCGGACGGCGTGGTGGCGCTGGGTCAGCGTGAGGGCGCGACGCCCTTCATGGTGGTTCTCGCGGCCTTCCAGGCCGTGCTGCACCGCTACACCGGGCAGACGGACCTCGCCATTGGCACGGACATCGCCAACCGGCACCACGTGGAGACCGAGGGCCTCATCGGCTTCTTCGTCAACCAGCTGGTGCTGCGCACGCGCCTGGAGGGACAGCTCTCCTTCCAGGAGCTGCTGGGCCGCGCTCGCGAGACGACCCTGGGCGCGTCCGCGCATCAGGACCTGCCCTTCGAGGAGCTGGTGCGCGCGCTCAACCCCGAGCGCAGCCTCTCCCACGCCCCGCTCTTCCAGCTCAAGCTGACGTATCAGGACGCCGTGGCCCTGGAGGGTGTGGAGCTGCCCGGGGTGAAGTGGAGCCGCCTGCCCGCGGAGGCCGGAGCCGCCAAGTTCGACCTCACGCTGTCCGTGACGCGCACCGCGCGGGGACTGGAGTGCCTGTGCGAGTACAGCACGGACCTCTTCGATGAGCGCACCCTGCAGGGCCTGCTGGGACACCTGTCCACCCTGCTGTCCGCGGCGCTGGAGCGCCCCGAGACGCGCCTTTGCGAGCTGCCTCTGATGGCGCCGGCGGAGCGCCAGCGCGCGCTGGTGGAGTGGAATGACACCGCCGAGCCCCTGCCGGAGCTGGCTCGCGCCCAGGCGCTCTTCGAGGCGCATGCGGCCCAGACGGCGGATGCGTTCGCCGTCACCTTCGAGGGGCAGGCGCTGACCTATGGCGAGCTGGAGCGCCGGGCCAACCAGCTCGCGCACCACCTGCGCGGACTGGGCGTGGGCCCGGAGGTCCGGGTGGCGCTGTGCCTGGACCGGAGCCTGGACCTGGTGGTGGGCCTGCTGGGCGTGCTCAAGGCGGGCGGCGCCTTCGTCCCGCTGGACCCGAGCTACCCGGCTGAGCGACTGGCCTACATGCTCGCGGACTGCGCCGCACCGGTGCTGCTGTCGGTGGAGCGCATCGCCGACGAGCTGCCCTCGCGCGGTGAGCAGGTGGTGTGCCTGGATGCCGACGCCGCGGTGATTGGCGCAAGCCCCGTCGAGCCCCCGCGCCCGCTCGGTGGCGGCGCGCAGGCCGCGTACGTCATCTACACCTCCGGCTCCACGGGCCGGCCCAAGGGCACGGTGCTCACGCATCGCGGCCTCTACAACACGTCGCGCGCGGTGGCGCGGCTGCATGGCTACCGTCCCGAGAGCCGCGTCCTGCAGTTCGCGAGCCTGAGCTTCGACGCGGCGGTCTGCGAGATCTTCGGCACCCTGGCCGCCGGAGCCCGTGTGTGCCTGGCCCCGAGGGAGCGGCTGCTCCCAGACGCGCCGCTGCGCGCGCTCATCGAGGAGCAGGGCATCACCGCGGCCACCCTCACCCCGGCCGTGTTGTCCCGGCTGGAGGCGCACGGACTTGCGTCACTGGAGACGCTCATCTCCGCGGGCGAGGCGTGCCCTCCGGAGCTGGCGGCCCGGTGGAAGGGCCGCGTGGCGCGCTTCATCAACGCCTACGGCCCCACCGAGGTGACCATCTGCGCCACGCTCGATGCGGACGTGGACGTGGAGCAGCCGACCATCGGCCGCCCGCTGCCGAACGTGCGCACCTACGTGCTGGACGCGCGCATGCAGCCGGTGCCCGTGGGCGTGCCGGGTGAGCTGTACGTGGGCGGCGCGGGCGTGGCCCGGGGCTACCATCAGCGTCCCGACCTCACCGCCGAGCGCTTCGTGCCGGATGCCTTCGGCGCCGAGCCCGGAGGCCGGCTGTACCGCACGGGAGACCGCGTGCGGCTGCGCGCGGACGGACGGCTCGAGTTCCTCGGTCGCACGGACAGCCAGCTCAAGCTGCGCGGGTTCCGTATCGAGCCAGGGGAAATAGAGGCCGTGCTCGCCGAGCACCGCTCCGTGCGCGAGGCCGTGGTGGTGCTGCGCGAGGACTCCCCGGGAGCGCGGCGGTTGGTGGCCTACGTGGCCGGCGAGGAGGGCTCGACGGAGGCGCTCCAGGCCTTCATGCGCGAGCGGCTCCCCGAGCACATGGTGCCGGCCGCGTTCGTGGTGCTGGAGAGCCTGCCTCTGACTCCCGCGGGCAAGGTGGACCGCAAGGCCCTGCCCGCGCCGGAGAGCACGCAGTCCGCGCAGGAGCGCGAGTTCGCCGCGCCCCGCACGCCCGTGGAGGAGAAGCTCGCCGCCATCTGGGCGCAGCTGCTGGGTGCGCAGCGCGTGGACATCCACGAGAACTTCTTCGAGCGCGGCGGTGACTCCATCACCGGCATCCAGATGGTGGCCCGCGCCCGGCAGGTCGGACTCGAGTTCACCCCGGCCCAGCTCTTCGAGAACCAGACCATCGCCTCCCTGGCATGCGTGGTGCGCAGCACCACGACCACGGTGGAGGAGCAGGGGCCGGTGAGCGGTGACGCGCCCCTCACGCCCATCCAGCACCTGTTCTTCGAGCGGGAGCTGCCCCAGGCACACCACTACAACCAGTCCCTGCTGCTGGTGCTGCGCCGCCGCCTGGAGCCTTCCGTGCTCCAGCAGGCATTGCTCTCCCTCGTCGTTCATCACGACGCCCTGCGCCTGCGCTTCTCTCGCTCCTCGCAGGGAGCCTGGGAGCAGTCCTTCGCCGCGCCTCCGGACGCCTTCTCGCTGCGCTCGGTGGACCTGGCCTCCGCTTCCCAGGACGCGCTGCCTACTCTCGTCGAGGCCGCCTGCTCCGACGTGCAGCGCAGCCTTCGCCTGGACGAAGGCGTGCTGCTGCGCGCTGCCCTCCTCGACGCCGGGCCCGGACGCCCTCAGCGCCTCTTCCTCGCCGCCCACCACCTCGTCGTGGATGCCGTCTCCTGGCGCATCCTCCTGGAGGACCTGGAGCTGGCCGTCTCCCAGTTGCTGGAGGCGCGTCCCGTCTCCCTTCCTCCCAAGTCTTCCTCCCTGAAGTCCTGGGCCGAGCGGCTTCAGGCCCATGCGCGCTCCAACGAAATGGAGCGGGAGTTGGCGCTTTGGACGAGGCTGGCTTCGCCTCCTCCTCCCGCCTTCCCCACCGACGCTTCCGGGACCAACGCTGTCGCCTCCGCGCGCAGTCTCGCCGTCTCCCTGGAGGCCGACACCACCCGCCTGCTTCTCCAGGACGCCGCCACTTCCTGGCGGGCCCGGCCGGATGAGCTGCTGCTGGCCGCTCTTGGCGTCGCCGTCTCCCGCTGCTTCGGCCTGTCCTCTCTCCTCGTCGATGTGGAAGGCCATGGCCGTGAGGCCGTCTTCCCGGGCATGGACCTGTCTCGCACCGTCGGCTGGTTCACCTCCGTGGCGCCCGTGCGCCTGTCGGTACCGTCTTCCGCTTCGCTGGGCGACCACCTGCGCTCGGCGCGCGACGGCCTGCGCGCACTGCCTCTTCGCGGCATCGGCTTCGGCCTGCTTCGCTACCTGGGCCAGCCCGGGGTGCAGGAGGCGCTTCGTGCGCTGCCCCGGGCTTCCGTGGCCTTCAACTACCTGGGCCAGCTCGACGCCTCCGCCGCTGCTTCGTCCCTGTTTGCGCTTTCCTCCGAGGCCGCCGGCCCCGTCGAGGGCGAGGGCGGCCTGCGCTCGCACCTGCTGGAGCTCAACGCCCTGGTGCTGGAGGGCCGCCTCCAGCTCGACTTCAAGTACTCGCCCCACCTGCACTCCGCCGCTCGCGTCCAGGCCCTCGCCGACGCCTGCCTCGACGTGCTTCGCCAGCTCGTCTCCCTGCGCGCCTCTCCGGACTCGCTGCGCTACACGCCCACCGACTTCCCGCTCGCCTCGCTCGACGCGGACGCCCTCGCGCGACTGGTGCCCCAGGGCACCCCCGTCGAAGACCTCTACCCGCTCTCTCCCACGCAGCAGGGCATGCTCTTCCATGCCCTGATGACGCCGGGCTCGGGCGAGTACTTCGAGCAGCTCACCCTCACCTTCCGCACTCCCCTGGACCTGGTCGCCTTCCGCCGCGCGTGGGAGACCCTGCTGGCCCGTCACCCGGTGCTGCGCTCGCGCTTCCTGTGGGAAGGCCTCACCGAGCCGCTCCAGCTCGTCCAGCCTCGGGTGGACCTGCCCTGGGGGCAGCTCGACTGGCGGGGGCTGTCCGGCGAGGAGCAGCGTGCTCGCGTCGACGCGTTCCTCGCCGAGGACCGGGCCCAGGGCTTCGACCTTTCCCGCGCGCCGCTGATGCGCGTGACGCTCATCCAGCTGGATGGGGTGCAGCGGCTCGTCTGGAGCCATCACCACCTGCTGATGGACGGCTGGAGCCAGGGCCGCCTCTTCCAGGAGCTGTTCGTCCTCTACGACGCCTTCCTCCAGGGCCGCGCGCCGCGCCTCGAGGAAGCGCCGCCCTACCGCAACTACATCGCCTGGCTGCGCCGCCAGGACTACACCCAGGCCGAGCGCTTCTGGCGTGAGCGGCTGGCCGGCTTCTCCACGCCGACGCCCCTGCCCGGAGACCGCGAGCCCGGCTCCAAGCAGGCGCTGTCCTCGCTGGAGATTCGCAAGGTGCTCCTGTCGCCCCAGGCCACGTCGGCGCTGGGCGCGCTGAGCCGTGCGCACTCCGTCACCTTGAGCACCCTGGTGCAGGCGGCGTGGGCGCTGGTGCTGGGACGCTCCTCCGACGAGAGCGACGTCGTCTTCGGTGCCACCGTCTCCGGCCGTCCCCCCGCGCTGCCTGGCGTGGAGGAGATGGTGGGCCTCTTCATCGGCTCGCTGCCGGTGCGCGTGCGGCTGGCCGAGCGCGACTCCGTCCTGTCGTGGCTGAAGGGACTCCAGGAGCAGCAGCACGCGCTCCGCCAGTTCGAGCACAGCCCGCTGGCACAGGTGCAGGGCTGGAGCGCCGTGCCGCGCGGCACGTCCCTCTTCCAGAGCCTGCTCGTCTTCGAGAACTACCCCATCGATGCCTCGGTCCGCGAGCGGGCCAGCGGGCTCGAGGTGCGCGACATCGAGGTCTTCGAGCGCTCCAACTACCCGCTCACGGCCACCATCGTCCCCGGCGAGCAGCTGCTGCTGAAGTTCTCCTATGACACCGGGCGCTTCGACGCGGCCACGGTGGAGCGGCTGCTGCGGCAGTGGAGCACCGTGCTGGAGTCCTTCGCCTCCGCGCCCGAGCGGCCGGTGGCCGAGGTCAGCCTGCTCGACGCGCAGGAGCGGCACCGCGTGCTGGTGGAGTGGAACGCCACCCGCGTGGACTTCCCTGGCGAGTCCACCCTCCACGCGCTCTTCGCGGAGCACGTGGCGCTGCGCCCGGACGCCGTGGCGCTCGAGTCCGCCACCGAGAAGCTCACCTACCTCCAGCTCGACGCGCGCGCCAACCAGCTGGCGCACGCGCTGCGGCGCATGGGCGTGGGACCGGATGCTCGCGTGGCGCTCTGCCTGGAGCGCTCGGTGGAGCTCGTCGTCGCCGTGCTCGGCATCCTCAAGGCCGGCGGCGCCTACGTGCCGCTGGATGCGTCGTACCCTCGGGAGCGCCTGGCCCTCATGGTCGAGGACGCCCGGCCCGAGGTGCTGGTGACGACGCGCGAGCTGCTCGCGCGGCTGCCCGCTGGCTCCATGCAGGTGCTGCTGCTGGAAGAGGCTCGCGCCTCACTGGAGCGTGAGCCCACGTCCGCGCCGCGCGACGGCGCCACCGCGCGTGGCCTCGCGTACATCGACTTCACCTCCGGCTCCACAGGCCGGCCCAAGGGCGTCTGCATCGAGCACCGCTCCGTGGCCCGACTGGTCAAGGGCGTCGACTACGCGGAGCTGGGCCCCCAGCACACCTTCCTGCTCATCGCCCCCATCTCCTTCGACGCGTCCACGGTGGAGATCTGGGGCTGCCTCCTCAATGGCGGCCGGCTGGTGGTCTACCCGCCCCAGGCCCCCAGTGACGTGCGCGAGCTGCGGGAGGTCCTCACCCGCCACGCCGTCACCACGCTGCACCTGACGGCGGGCCTCTTCAGCCAGATGGTCGACGCCGACATCCAGGGCCTGGCCTCCGTGCGCCAGCTCCTCACGGGTGGCGACGTCGTGTCCGCGCCCCACGTGCGCCGCGTGCTCACCGAGCTGAAGATTCCGGTGACGGCCTGCTACGGCCCCACCGAGAGCACCACCTTCACGAGCTGCTTCCGGATGACGGAGCCCTCGCAGCCGGGCGACTCCGTGCCCATTGGGCGGCCCATCGCGAACACGCAGGTGTACCTGCTGGACGGCAACGGCCAGCCCGTTCCCGCCGGTGTGCCCGGGGAGCTGTTCGTCGGCGGCGACGGCCTGGCGCGCGGCTACCTGGACGCGGCGCTGACGGCGGAGCGCTTCGTGCCGGACCCGTTCGGCACCGAGCCCGGAGGCCGGCTGTACCGCACCGGAGACCTGGCGCGGTGGCGGCCGGACGGCGTGCTGGAGTTCCTCGGCCGCCGCGACACGCAGGTGAAGGTGCGTGGCTACCGCATCGAGGTCGGTGAGCTCGAAGCCGTGCTGCTGCGCGCGCCCCAGGTGCGCGAGGCCGTAGTGGTGGCCCGCGAGGACGTGCCGGGCGTGAAGCGCCTGGTGGCCTACGTCGTGACGGCACCGGGTGAGACCGTGGATACCGGTGCCCTGCGCGAGGCCGTGAAGGACGCGCTGCCCGAGTACATGGTGCCGGCCGCCTTCGTGGTGCTGGACGCGCTGCCCCTCACGCCCAATGGCAAGGTGGACCGCAAGGCGCTGCCGGCGCCCACGGGCGAGCGGCCCACGCTGGAGCACGCGTTCGTCGCTCCTCGCAACTCCGTGGAGGAGAAGCTCGCGGCCCTGTGGACGCGCGCCCTGGGCGTGCAGCAGGTCGGCATCCACGACAACTTCTTCGAGCTGGGGGGTGACTCCATCATCATCCTCCAGGTGGTGGCCCGCGCCCGGCAGGTCGGGCTGCAGCTCTCACCGAGGCAGCTCTTCGAGCAGCAGACCATCGCGAAGCTGGCCGCGGTGCTCGCTCCCGATTCCGCTGCCGTGTCCGTGGAGGAGCAGGGGCCGGTGACCGGTGAGGCGCCCCTCACGCCCATCCAGCACCTGTTCTTCGAGCGGGAGCTGCCCCAGGCCCACCACTTCAATCAGTCCCTGCTGCTGGTGCTGCGCCGCCGTCTGGAGCCCTCCGTGCTCCAGCAGGCACTGCTCTCCCTTGTCGTCCATCACGACGCCCTGCGCCTGCGCTTCTCTCGCGCCTCGCACGGGGCCTGGGAGCAGTCCTTCGCTGCTCCTCCGGACGCTTTCTCGCTTCGCTCCGTGGACCTGGCCTCCGCTTCCCAGGACGCGCTGCCTTCTCTCGTCGAGGCCGCCTGCGCCGACGTGCAGCGCAGCCTCCGCCTGGATGAGGGCGTGCTGCTGCGCGCCGCACTCCTCGACGCCGGGCCCGGACGCCCTCAGCGCCTCTTCCTCGCCGCCCACCACCTCGTCGTGGATGCCGTCTCCTGGCGCATCCTCCTGGAGGACCTGGAGCTGGCCGTCTCCCAGTTGCTGGAGGCGCGTCCCGTCTCCCTTCCTCCCAAGTCCTCCTCCCTGAAGTCCTGGGCCGAGCGCCTCCAGGCCCATGCCCGCTCCAACGAAATGGAGCGGGAGTTGGCGCTTTGGACAGGGCTGGCTTCGCCTCCTCCTCCCGCCTTCCCCACTGATTCTTCCGGCACCAACTCCGTTGCTTCCGCGCGCAGTCTCGCCGTCTCCCTGGAGGCCGACACCACACGCCTGCTTCTCCAGGACGCCGCGACTGCATGGCGTGCCCGGCCGGATGAGCTGCTGCTGGCCTCGCTCGGCGTCGCCGTCTCCCGCTGCTTCGGCCTGTCCTCCCTCCTCGTCGATGTGGAAGGCCATGGCCGTGAGGCCGTCTTCCCGGACGTGGACCTGTCCCGCACCGTCGGCTGGTTCACCTCCGTGGCGCCCGTGCGCTTGTCGGTACCGTCTTCCGCTTCGCTGGGTGACCACCTGCGCTCGGCGCGTGACGGCCTGCGCGCGCTGCCTCTTCGTGGCATCGGCTTCGGCCTGCTTCGCTACCTGGGCAACTCGCACGCCGTGGAGGCGCTTCGCGCGCTGCCCCAGGCCCCTGTGGCCTTCAACTACCTGGGCCAGCTCGACGCTTCCGCCGCGGCTTCGTCCCTGTTCGCGCTCTCCTCCGAGGCCGCTGGCCCCGCCGAGGGTGAGGGCGGCCTGCGCTCGCACCTGCTGGAGCTCAACGCCCTCGTGCTGGAGGGCCGCCTCCAGCTCGACTTCAAGTACTCGCCTCACCTGCACTCCGCCGCTCGCGTCCAGGCCCTCGCTGACGCCTGCCTCGACGTGCTTCGCCAGCTCGTCTCCCTGCGCGCCTCTCCGGACTCGCTGCGCTACACGCCCACCGACTTCCCGCTCGCCTCGCTGGATGCGGACTCCCTCGCGCGGCTGGTGCCCCAGGGCACTCCCGTCGAAGACCTCTACCCGCTCTCTTCCATGCAGCAGGGCATGCTCTTCCACGCCCTGCACGACCCATCGGAGAGCGAGTACTTCGAGCAGCTCACGTGGCATGTCGGCACGTCGCTGGACCTGTCCGCCTTCCGCCGTGCGTGGGAGGGGCTGGTGGCACGCCACGCAGTGCTCCGCACCGGCTTCTTCTGGGAAGGCCTCACCGAGCCGCTCCAGCGCGTCCAGCCTCGGGCCGATCTGCCCTGGCAGGAGCTGGACTGGCGCGAGGTTCCCTCTCATGAGCTGACCGCGCGGCTCGAGGAGTTCCTGCGCGCGGACCGTGCTCGCGGCTTCGACCTGTCACGCCCGCCACTCGCGCGCGTGACGGCCATGCGCCTGGGCGACGGCACCTGGCGCTTCGTCTTCAGCCACCACCACCTGCTGCTCGACGGCTGGAGCCAGGGCCGCCTCTTCCAGGAGCTCTTCGCCCTCTACGACGCCTTCTCCCAGGGCGAGAGCCCCCGGCTGCCTCCGGCACCGCACTACCGCGACGCCATCGCGTGGCTGCGCAAGCAGGACGCGGGGCGCACCGAGCGCTTCTGGCGCGAGGCCCTGGCCGGCGTGGACTCGCCGACTCCGCTCCCCGCCGCGAGCCCCGCCTCCACGCGGACCGGCGCGCGCGTGCTGCATGAGCGCGAGGTCCACCTCTCCCGCGCGTCCACCACCGGCCTCCAGGCGCTCGTCCGTCAGCACCAGCTCACCCTGGGCACCGTGCTGCAAGGCGCCTGGGCCCTGCTGCTCAACCGCTACGCGGGCCAGGACGACGTCGTCTTCGGCGCCACCGTGTCCGGCCGCCCGGCCGAGCTGCCCGGCGTGGAGGAGATGGTCGGCCTCTTCATCAACACCCTCCCGGTGCGCATCCACGTGCCCGGCCACCAGTCCGTCCTCCCCTGGCTGAAGCACCTCCAGGCCCGGCAGACCGAGCTGCGCCAGCAGGAGCACAGCCCCCTGTCCCAGGTGCAGGGCTGGAGCGGCGTCCCGCGCGGCACGCCGCTCTTCGAGACCCTCCTCGTCGTCGAGAACTACCCCGTGGACGCCGCCGTCCGCGAGCGCGCGAAGCGCGTGGAGGTGGGCGACGTCCGTGCCCTCGAGCGCACCACCTATCCGCTCACCGCCGTCGTGGTCCCCGGCGCCGAGCTGCTGCTGCGCCTGTCCGGTGACGCCCACCGCTTCGAGCCCTCCGCCCTGGAGCGCCTGCTGGGCCACTGGCGCACCCTGCTCGAGGGGCTCGCTGCCCGCCCCGAGCAGAAGCTCGCCGACCTCGCCTGCCTCAGCGCTGGGGAGCGCCACCAGCTCCTCGTCGAGTGGAACGCCACCCGCACCGAGACGCCTCGCGTGGCCGGCCTCCACGCGCTCGTCGAAGCCCAGGCCGCGCGCACTCCCGACGCGCTCGCCGTCGTCTCCCAGCAGGGGCAGCTCACCTACCGCGAGCTGATGCAGCGCTCCGGCCGGCTTGCCCGGCAGCTGCGGACGCTTGGCGTGGGCCCCGACGTCCGGGTGGGCCTGTTCCTGGAGCGCTCCACCGATACCGCCGTGGCGCTGCTCGCCATCCTGCGCTCCGGTGGCGCGTACGTGCCGTTGGACCCGTCCTACCCGCGTGAGCGCCTGGGCCACATCCTGGAGGACGCCAGCCCGCGCATCCTCCTCACCCACAGTGCCCTGCGCTCGCGCCTGCCTCGACAGGCGCCCACCACCCTGTGCCTCGACGTGGCGGAGGACCTGGGGCCCGACACGGACGCTCCGCTGTCCCCCGCGGCCGTGCTGCCCGAGCACCTGGCGTACGTCCTCTACACGTCCGGATCCACCGGCCGCCCCAAGGGCGTGGCCGTCTCCCACGGCGCCATCGTCAATCACATGGCGTGGATCGTCTCCGCCTTCGGACTCGGCGCGGAGGACAGGCTGCTGCAGAAGACGTCGCTCGGCTTCGATGCCTCCGTGTGGGAGTGCTGGGCGCCGCTCATGACGGGCGGCTGCCTGGTCATGGCCTCGCCCACGGCCCACCAGGACGCGGACATCCTGCTGGACGAGCTGCTCCAGCACCGCATCACCTTGCTGCAGGTGGTGCCCTCGATGCTGGGGGCCCTGGTGGACCTCGCGCGGGGCCGGCGGGTGGACAGCGTCCGCTGGCTCTTCTGCGGCGGCGAGGCGCTGCCCGTGGAGCTGGCGCGGCGCGCCGGGGCGCTCTTCCCCGAAGCTCGCGTGGTCAACCTCTACGGCCCCACCGAGACGACCATCGACGCCACCTTCGCGGTGTACCCGTCGGAGGGCTCCGGCGTCACCGTGCCCATCGGCCGCCCCGTGTCCAACATGCGCGCCTACGTGCTGGACGCGCACCTGGCGCCCGTGCCCGTCGGCGTTGCGGGCGAGCTGTACCTCTCCGGTGACGGCCTGGCGCGCGGCTACCTCGCGCGGCCGGACCTCACGGCGGAGCGCTTCCTGGCGGACCCGTTCTCCCCGGCGCCGGGCGGGCGCATGTACCGGACCGGAGACCGCGCGCGGTACCTCGCGGATGGACGGCTGGAGTACCTCGGCCGCGCCGACTTCCAGGTGAAGCTGCGCGGCTTCCGCATCGAACTGGAGGAGATCGAGGCCGTGCTGGCCCGTCACCCGGCGCTGTCGCGCGCGGTGGTGGTGCCTCGCGAAGAGGGTGGACGCACGCACCTGGTGGCGTACGTGGTGCCGCGCGAGGGACAGGCCGCGGATGCGGGCGAGCTGCGCGGCATGCTGCGCGACGTGCTGCCCGAGTACATGGTGCCGGCGGCCTTCGTGGTGCTCGACACGCTGCCGCTCACGCCGAGCGGCAAGGTGGACCGCAAGGCGCTCCCGGCGCCGCGCACGCGCAAGCAGGACGAGGACCGCGCGTATGCCGCCCCGAGGACGGCGCTGGAGACGCAGCTCGCGGCCATCTGGGCGCAGGTCCTCGGCGTGGAGCGCGTCGGCCTGCACGATGACTTCTTCGAGCTGGGCGGCGACTCCATCGTCAGCCTCCAGGTGGTGGCGCGCGCGCGGCAGGCCGGGCTCGCGCTCAGCCCGCGGCAGCTCTTCGAGCGCCCGACGGTGGCCGCCCTGGCCGAGGTCGTCGGCGCGCTGGAGGGACGGCAGGCCCCCCAGGGCCCCGTGAGCGGCCCCGTGCCGCTGACGCCCATCCAGCACGACTTCCTCGCGCGCGGGCTGGCCGCTCCCGAGCGCTTCACGCAGACGGTGCTGCTGGAGCTGGACGGGGCGACGTCCCCCGAGCACCTGGAGCAGGCGCTGCGGGCGCTCGTCGAGCACCACGATGCGCTGCGGCTGCGGCTGGTGCGTGGCGACGCGGGCTGGGAGCAGACGAACGCGGCCCCGGAGGCGCCGGTGTACCTGCGCCGGGAGTCGCTGGCCACGTTGGCGCCCGAGCAGCATGCGTCCGCCCTGGCGGCGCTGGCCCATGAGCTGGAGGCCAGCCTGCGCCTGGACGAGGGCCTGTTGCTGCGCGCCGCATGGGTGGAGCGCGGCGCGGGACGCAGCGGTCGCCTGTTGATTGCCGTGCATCACCTGGGCGTGGACGCGGTGTCGTGGCGCGCGCTGCTGGAGGACCTGGAGACGACGCTCGGCCGGCTCGCGCGTGGTGAGGCCGTGGCGCTGCCTCCGAAGACGACCTCCTTCCAGGAGTGGGCGCGGCGGATGGCGGAGCGCGCGCTCACGCCCGAGGTGGAAGCAGAGCTGCCCGTGTGGAAGGAGCTGGCCCTGCGCCCGGTGCCCGCGCTGCCCACCGCGGGCGCGGCGACCGGAGCCGCCCACGAGGTGCGGGTGGGGCTGGACGCGGGTGAGACGGCCCTGCTGCTGGCCGAGGTGCCCACGGCTTACCGGGCCCGTATCGACGAGGTGCTGCTGGCCGCGGTGGCGCAGGCGCTGTCGCGCTGGAGCGGCCATGGCCGGCTGCGCGTGGACCTGGAGGGGCATGGACGCGAGGACGTCTTCGCGGACGTGGACCTCTCCCGCACGGTGGGCTGGTTCACCGCCCTGCACCCGCTGGTGCTGGAGGTGTCCTCCGGGGCGAGCCCTGGCGAGGCCGTGCGCGCGGTGCGTGATGCCCGGCGCGACGTGCCAGGACAGGGCCTGGGCTACGGGCTGCTGCGCTACCTGGGACGCCCGGAGGCGCGCGCGGCGCTGAAGGCCGCGCCGGGGGCCTCCGTCCTCTTCAACTACGTGGGCACGGTGGACGCGTCGGCCGTCCGCTCGCAGCTCCTGCGCCTGGCGCCCGAGCCGCTGCCGCCCTCCGAGGACAGCTCCGCCCGGGCGCACCTGCTCGAGGTGAATGGCCAGGTGCGCGGAGGCCAGCTCGAGGTGGCATGGACGTACCGCGAGGGCGCACTCTCGCGCGCCACCGTGGAGGCCATCGCGCGTGGCACCCTGGAGGCGCTGCGGGCCGTCATCGCCTCGCGGGCCAGTGACGATGCGCGCCGCCGGTCGACGGGGGACTTCCCGCTGGCCCGACTGGAGGCGCCCGTCCTCCAGGCACTGCTCTCCGACGCGGGTGACGTGGAGGAGCTCTACCCGCTGGCCCCGTTGCAGCAGGGCATGCTCTTCCACACGCTGCTCGCCACGGGCTCGGGTGAGTACCTGCAGCAGCTCACCTGGACGGTGCACTCGCCGCTGGAGCTGCCCGTGCTGCGACGGGCCTGGGAGTGGGTCGTGGCGCGACACTCCGCGCTGCGCTCCTCCTTCCGCTGGCAGGGGCTGCCGAAGGCGCTCCAGGTGGTGCACGCGCGCCCCGACGTCCCCTGGAGCGAGCAGGACTGGAGCGCGCTGCCGGCCGATGCCGTGCAGCAGCGACTGGACGCGTTCTTCGAGGAGGACCGGACGCGCGGCTTCGACGTGTCGCGGCCTCCGCTCATGCGGGTGATGGCGCTGAAGCTGGAGGGCGGTGTCCACCGCTTCGTCTGGAGCTTCCACCACATGCTGCTCGACGGGTGGAGCCTGGGCCTCTTCTTCCGGGACCTCTTCTCCGCCTACGACGCCCTGCACCGCGGCCACGCACCCCAGGCCCCCCCGGCGCCTCGCTACGGGGAGTACATCTCCTGGCTGGCGAAGCAGGAGCTGCCTCGCTCCGAGTCCTTCTGGCGGAAGACGCTGGCCGGCATCCAGGCGCCCACGCCGCTTCCCGGGCGGCGGACGGCGACGCGCGCGCAGCAGGCGCTGCCTCGCGGCGAGCACGTCCTGGTGCTGTCGGCGACCACGTCCTCGGCCCTGCAGGAGCTGGCGCGCGAGCACCAGCTCACCCTCAACACGCTGCTGCAGGGCACCTTCGCCCTGCTGCTGGGCCGCCACGCGGGGGTGGACGACGTCGTCTTCGGCGCCACCGTCTCGGGCCGTCCGCCGGAGCTGCCGGGCATCGAAGCGATGATGGGGTTGTTCATCAACTCGCTGCCCGTGCGCGTGCGCCTGCCGGCCGACGCGCCGGCGATGACGTGGCTGCGCGGACTCCAGTCCTCGCAGGTGGAGGTGCGCCAGCACGAGCACAGCCCGCTGGTGGAGGTGCAGGGCTGGAGCCAGGTGCCTCGCGGACAGCCGCTCTTCGAGAGCCTGCTCGTCTTCGAGAACTACCCGGTGGACGCCTGGGTGCAGGAGCGGGCCAGCGGCGTGGACGTGCGCGGCGTGCGCTTCATCGAGCGCACCACGTACCCGCTCAGCGTCAACGTCATCCCCACCGCGCAGCTCACCTTCCAGGTGTCCTACGAGCAGCCGCGGCTGGACGCGGGCACCGTGGAGCGCCTGCTGGGGCACTGGCGCAACCTGCTGGAGGGCCTGCTGGCCCGGCCCGACGCGCGCGTGGGTGAGCTGCCGCTGCTGGGCGCGGAGGAGCGCCGGCAGCTCGTGGTGGAGTGGAACCGCACCGAGGCGCCGTACTCCGAGGAGGCGACGGTCCACTCCCTGTTCAGTCAGGCGGCGGCGCGGACTCCCGAGGCCGTTGCGGTGGTGGCGGGAGAGCGCACCCTCACCTTCGGTGAGCTGGAGCGGCGCGCCAACCAGCTCGCGTGGCACCTGCGCACGCTGGGCGTGGGGCCCGAGGTCCGGGTGGGCCTGTTCCTGGAGCGCTCCGTGGAGCTGGTGGTGGGCCTGCTGGGCATCCTCAAGGCCGGCGGCGCCTATGTGCCCATGGATGCGACCTATCCGGCGGAGCGGCTCGCCTTCCTCGCGAGGGACGCGGGCGTGCCCGTGCTGGTGACGCGCGAGGCGCTGGCGGACCTGCTGCCGTCGCAGGGTGAGCTGCTGGTGTGCCTGGACTCCGAGGAGGCGGCGCTGTCGAAGCTGCCCACGCACGCGCCGGAGACAGGCGTGCACGGCGAGTGCCTGGCCTACGTCATCTACACGTCCGGCTCCACCGGCCGTCCCAAGGGCGCGATGCTGCCGCACCGGGGCGTGGTGAACTACCTGGCGTGGTGCCTGGAGGCGTACCGCGTCGCGGAGGGCCAGGGCGCTCCGGTGCACTCGTCCGTGTCGTTCGACCTGACGGTGACGAGCTTGCTGGCGCCGCTGGTGGCGGGCCGGCCGGTGGTGCTGGCCCGTGAGGACGACGCGGTGTCGGCGCTCGCGGAGGCGCTGCGAGCGGGCAGGGACTTCAGCCTGGTGAAGCTGACGCCCACGCACTTGAAGCTGCTGGCCGAGCAGCTGCGGCCCGAGGAGCTGGCGGGCCGGGCCCGGGCGCTCGTCATTGGCGGTGAGGCGCTCACGGCGGAGGCGATCCGCCCGTGGCGCGAGCATGCGCCCGCCACGCGCCTCATCAACGAGTACGGCCCCACCGAGACGGTGGTGGGCTGCTGCATCCACGAGGTGGGTGCGGAGGAGAGCATCGACGGCGCGGTGTCCATCGGCCGGCCCATCGCCAACACGCGGCTGTACGTGCTGGACGCGCGTGGCGAGCCGGTGCCCGTGGGCGTACCGGGCGAGCTGTACGTCGGCGGCGATGGCGTGGGCCGGGGCTACCTGGGCCGTCCGGAGCTGACGGCGGAGCGCTTCGTGCCGGATGCGTTCAGCCCGAAGCCGGGAGCCCGCCTGTACCGCACGGGTGACCGCGCGGTGTACGGGGCGGACGGACGGCTGGACTACCTGGGCCGCCTGGATGAGCAGGTGAAGATCCGCGGCTTCCGCATCGAGCCGGGTGAGGTGGAGGCCGAGCTGCTGCGCTTCCCCGCCGTCGCCGAGGCCGTGGTGGTGGCGCGCGAGGACGTGGCGGGCGACAAGCGCCTGGTGGCCTACGTCGTGGCCCGCTCCGAGCAGGCCACGGTGGCGGAGCTGCGCCGTCACCTGGAGAAGTCGCTGCCCGAGCACCTGGTGCCGTCGGCCTTCGTCCTGCTGGACGCGCTGCCGCTGACGCCCAACGGCAAGGTGGACAAGCAGGCCCTGCCCGCGCCGGAGGCCGGGGCGGACGAGGCGTCCTTCGTCGCGCCTCGCACTCCGAACGAGGAGCTGCTGGCCGGCATCTGGGCGGACATCCTCCACGTGGAGCGCGTGGGGCTGCGCGATGACTTCTTCGAGCTGGGAGGCCATTCACTGCTGGCCACGCAGCTCGTGTCGCGGCTCCGCTCCGTCTTCGGCGTGGAGCTGCCGCTGGCGGACATCTTCGACGCCCCCACGGTGGAGAAGATGGCGGAGCGGCTGGCGCGCGCGTCGGCCGAGCGCGGCGTGGTGGCTCCGCCGCTCGTCGCGGCGAACCGCTCCGAGCGACTGCCGCTGTCCTTCGCGCAGCAGCGCCTGTGGTTCCTGGATCAGCTCGAGCCGGGCAATGCGACGTACAACGTCCCCACGGCCCTGCGGCTGGAAGGGGCTCTGGATGCCTCCGCCCTGGAGAGGGCGTTCGCCGAGCTGGTGCGCCGTCACGAGTCGCTGCGCACCACCTTCCCCGCCGAGGCCGGCCAGGCCGTGCAGCGCATCGCTGCTCCGGGCCCGCTGCCGCTGCCGTGCGTGGACCTGTCCTCGCTGCCCGCGCCCGAGCGTGAGGTCGAGGCGCGACGGCTCGCCGCCGAGGAGGCTCGCAAGCCCTTCTCACTCGTCGAGGGCCCGCTGCTCCGCACCTCGCTGGTTCGCCTGGGTGACGAGGAGCACGTCCTGCTGCTGACGATGCACCACATCGTCTCCGACGGCTGGTCCGTGGGCGTGCTGGTGCGAGAGATGGCGGCCCTCTACGCGGCCTTCCGCGAGGGTCAGGACTCTCCGCTGCCCGAGCTGGCGGTGCAGTACGCCGACTACGCGGCCTGGCAGCAGCAGTGGCTGCAGGGTGAGGTGCTCGAGTCCCAGCTCGACTGGTGGAGAGAGCAGCTCACCGGGGCTCCGGCGGTGCTGGAGCTGCCCACGGACTTCCCGCGTCCGGCCGTGCGCTCCTTCAAGGGCGCTTCGCTCACCACTACCTTCCCGCCCGAAGTCGCCGCCGCTGTGCGTGCCTTCAGCCAGCGCGAGGGTGTCACTCCTTTCATGACGCTGCTGGCCGCCTTCCAGCTGCTCATGGCCCGCTACTCCGGCCAGGACGACATCGTCGTCGGCACCGACATCGCCAACCGCAACCGCTCCGAGACGGAGGGCCTCATCGGCTTCTTCGTCAACCAGCTGGTGCTGCGCTCGCGCTTGAGTGAAGCCTCCAGCTTCCGTGCCCTGCTGGCCCAGGTGCGCCGCACCACCCTGGGCGCCTACGCACGGCAGGATTTGCCCTTCGAGGAGCTGGTCAAGGCCCTCAACCCCGAGCGCAGCCTGGGCCATGCGCCCCTCTTCCAGGTGAAGCTGGTGCTGCAGAACGCGCCCACCTCTCGCCTGGAAGTGCCCGGCCTGGCCCTCAGCGGATTGGAGGGCAGCACCGGCGTCGCCCGCTTCGACATGACGCTCGCCGTCTCCGAGGCCCCCGAGGGACTCGCCTGGCTTTGCGAGTACAGCACCGAGCTCTTCGAGGCCGAGACGATTGGCCGCATGTTCGGCCACCTGCGCACCCTGCTGGAGGCCGCGGTGGCGCGGCCTGACGCGTCTCTGCACTCGCTGCCCCTGCTCACCGAGGCGGAGCAGCAGGCCGTGCTGCGCGAGTGGAGCACCGGGCCCGTGGCGCCTGAAGCTGCTGTCGCCCATGTCCTCTTCGCGGCCCAGGCCTCGCGCACTCCGGACGCTGTCGCCGTCTCCTTCGGTGACTCGCACCTCACCTACCGGCAGCTCGACTCGCGCGCCAACCAGCTTGCCCGTTACCTCCAGGCTCGTGGCGTCGGCCCGGACATGCGCGTGGCGCTGTGCCTGGGACGCTCGCTCGACTTCGTCGTCTCGTTGCTGGGTGTCCTCAAGGCCGGTGGCGCGTGGCTGCCGTTGGACCCGGCGCTGCCTCGCGAGCGACTGGCCTTCATGCTCCAGGATGCGGCGCCTCCCGTGCTGCTCACCTGGGAGCACTTGGCTGACGAGCTGCCCTCGCGTGGCGAGCTGCTGGTGTGCGTCGACTCCGAGGCCGAGGCCATTGCCCGTGAATCCACGGAGGCTCCGCGTGTGGCAGTGGGTCCCGAGCATCTGGCGTACGTCATCTACACGTCCGGCTCCACGGGCCGGCCCAAGGGCACGCTGCTGACGCACCGCGGCCTGTGCAACACCGCTCGCGCCGCCTCCGAGTTGCTGCACCTGGGCCCCGGCCGCACTGCCCTGCAGTTCGCCGCTCCTGGCTTCGACGCCTCCGTGTGGGAAGCCTTCTCCGCCCTGCTCTCCGGCGCTCGCCTCCTGCTGGCCGACTCCGACTCGCTGCTGCCGGGCGAGCCGCTGCACTCGCTGCTGTCGCGTGAGGCCGTCACCACCGTCACCCTCACGCCCTCCACCCTCGCGCGCCTCGCCCCCGAGGGCCTGCCTTCCCTCCAGACGGTGGCCGCCGCCGGTGAGGCCGTCTCGCCCGAGCTGGTCCGCCGCTGGAGTCCGGGCCGTCGCTTCCTCAACGCCTACGGCCCCACCGAAGTCGCCGTCTGCGCCACCGTCAGCGACGCCGTCTCCGCAGAGCGTCCCTCCATCGGCCGGCCCCTTCCCGGCGTCCAGGTGTACGTCCTCGACTCGCGCCTGCTTCCCGTCCCCGTCGGCATTCCTGGTGAGTTGCTCGTCGGTGGCCCCGGCCTCGCCCGCGCCTACCTCGGCCGCCCGGAGCTCACCGCCGAGCGCTTCGTCCCCAATGCCTTCAGTACCACCCCTGGCGCTCGCCTCTACCGCACCGGCGACCGCGTCCGCTGGCTCAAGGACGGCACCCTCGAGTTCCTCGGCCGCGCTGACTCCCAGGTGAAGCTGCGTGGCTTCCGCATCGAGCTGGGCGAAGTCGAGTCTCTCCTCGACTCCCACCCCGCCGTCTCCCAGTCCGTCGCCATGCTGCGCGAGGACGTCGCGGGCGAGCCGCGTCTCGTTGCGTACCTCGTCCCTCACGAGGGCCAGTCCGTCGACGCGCCCACCCTGCGCACCTTCCTGCAGCAGCGGCTGCCGGACTACATGGTGCCTTCCGCATTCGTCTCCATGGAGCGCTTCCCCCTCTCCTCCAGCGACAAGGTCGACCGCAAGGCCCTCCCAGTCCCCGAGCGCTCCGTCTCCGAGGATGGAGATTCCTCCACGCTCCTCAGCCCGACCGAAGAGCTCCTCACCGGCATCTGGTCCGAGGTGCTCCATGTGGAGCGCGTCGGCCTGCACGAGGACTTCTTCGACCTGGGTGGTCACTCGCTGCTGGCCACGCAGTTGCTCTCACGCGTCCGCGCTGCCTTCGGCGTGGAGCTGGCCCTGCGTGAGCTCTTCGAGGCGCCGACGCTCGCGGCACTGGCCTCTCGCGTGGACGCCGCTGTCCAGGAGGGGAACGGACTCCAGCTCCCGCCCATCACCGTGGCGGACCGCTCCGGGTCACTGCCCCTGTCCTTCGCCCAGCAGCGACTCTGGTTCCTCGATCAACTCGAGCCGGGCAGCTCGACCTACAATGTTCCCGTCGCGCTTCGGCTGCATGGCGAGGTGGATGCCTCCGCCCTGGAGAGGGCCTTCGCCGAGCTGGTGCGCCGCCACGAATCGCTGCGCACCACCTTCCCCTCCGTGGCAGGCCAGGCCGTTCAGCGCATCGCTGCTCCGGGTCCGCTGCCGTTGCCGTGCATCGACCTGTCCTCGCTGCCCGCGCCCGAGCGTGAGACAGAGGCCCACCGCTTCGCCGCCGAGGAGGCTCGCAAGTCCTTCTCGCTGGCCGAGGGCCCTCTGCTCCGCACCACCCTGCTCCGCCTGGACGCGGGAGACCACGTCCTGCTGCTGACGATGCACCACATCGTCTCCGACGGCTGGTCCACCGGTGTCCTCGTGCGCGAGCTCGTCGCCCTCTACGCGGCCTTCCGTGAGGGCCGTCCCTCGCCGCTGCCCGAGCTGGCGCTCCAGTACGCCGACTACGCCGTGTGGCAGCAGCGCTGGCTCGCTGGCGAGCCCATGAAGCAGCAGCTCGACTGGTGGAGAGAGCAGCTCACCGGGGCTCCGGCCGTGCTGGAGCTGCCCACGGACTTCCCGCGTCCGGCTGTGCGCTCCTTCAAGGGTGCTTCGCTCACCACCACCTTCCCGCCCGAAGTCGCTGCCGCCGTGCGTGCCTTCAGCCAGCGCGAGGGTGTCACTCCTTTCATGACGCTGCTGGCCGCCTTCCAGCTGCTCATGGCCCGCTACTCCGGCCAGGACGACATCGTCGTCGGCACCGACATCGCCAACCGCAACCGCTCCGAGACCGAAGGCCTCATCGGCTTCTTCGTCAACCAGCTGGTGCTGCGCTCGCGCTTGAGTGAAGCCTCCAGCTTCCGTGCCCTGCTGGCCCAGGTGCGCCGCACCACCCTGGGCGCCTACGCACGGCAGGACTTGCCCTTCGAGGAGCTGGTCAAGGCTCTCAACCCCGAGCGCAGCCTGGGCCACGCGCCCCTCTTCCAGGTGAAGCTGGTGCTGCAGAACGCGCCTACTTCCCGGCTGGAAGTGCCCGGACTCGCTCTCAGCGGATTGGAGGGCAGCACCGGCGTCGCCCGCTTCGACATGACGCTCGCCGTCTCCGAAGCCCCCGAGGGACTCGCCTGGCTCTGCGAGTACAGCACCGAGCTCTTCGAGGCCGAAACCGTGGGCCGCATGTTCGGCCACCTGCGCACCCTGCTGGAGGCCGCCGTTGCGCGGCCTGACGCGTCCCTGCACTCGCTGCCCCTGCTCACCGAGGCGGAGCAGCAGGCTGTGCTTCGCGAGTGGAGCACCGGGCCCGTGGCTCCGGAGGCCGCTGTCGCCCACGTTCTCTTCGAGGCCCAGGCCTCGCGCACTCCGGACGCTGTCGCTGTCTCCTTCGGTGATGCGCACCTGACCTACCGGCAGCTCGACTCGCGCGCCAACCAGCTGGCCCGCTACCTCCAGGCTCGCGGCGTGGGCCCCGACATGCGCGTGGCGCTGTGCCTGGGCCGCTCGCTCGACTTCGTCGTCTCGCTGCTGGGTGTCCTCAAGGCCGGCGGCGCGTGGCTGCCGCTGGACCCGTCGCTGCCTCGTGAGCGGCTGGCCTTCATGCTCCAGGATGCGACGCCTCCCGTGCTGCTCACCTGGGAGCACCTTGCCGACGAGCTGCCCTCGCGCGGTGAGCTGCTGGTGTGCGTGGATTCCGAAGCTGCCGCCATCGCGCAGCAGAGCGAAGAGCCACTGCCTGTCACCGTCGGCCCCGAGCATCTGGCGTACGTCATCTACACGTCCGGCTCCACCGGCCGGCCCAAGGGCACGCTGCTGACGCATCGGGGCCTGTGCAACACCGCTCGCGCCGCCTCCGAGTTGCTGCACCTGGGCCCCGGCCGCACCGCCCTCCAGTTCGCCGCTCCCGGTTTCGACGCCTCCGTGTGGGAAGCCTTCTCCGCCCTCCTCTCCGGTGCTCGCCTCCTGCTGGCTGACTCCGACTCCCTGCTTCCCGGCGAGCCGCTGCACTCGCTGCTGGCCCGTGAGGCCGTCACCACCGTCACCCTCACTCCCTCTACGCTTGCGCGCCTTGCCCCCGAGGGCCTGCCTTCCCTCCAGACGGTAGCCGCCGCTGGTGAGGCCGTCTCCCCTGAGCTGGTCCGCCGCTGGAGTCCGGGCCGTCGCTTCCTCAACGCCTACGGCCCCACCGAAGTCGCCGTCTGCGCCACCGTCAGTACCTCCGTCTCCGCAGAGCGTCCCTCCATCGGCCGGCCCCTTCCCGGCGTCCAGGTGTACGTCCTCGACTCGCTGCTGCGGCCCCTTCCCGTTGGCATCCCCGGTGAGCTGCTCGTCGGTGGCCCCGGCCTCGCCCGCGCCTACCTCGGCCGCCCCGAGCTCACCGCCGAGCGCTTCGTTCCCGACGCCTTCAGCACCACCCCCGGCGCTCGCCTCTACCGCACCGGTGACCGCGTCCGCTGGCTCAAGGACGGCACCCTCGAGTTCCTCGGCCGCGCCGACTCCCAGGTGAAGCTGCGCGGCTTCCGCATCGAGCTGGGCGAAGTCGAGTCTCTCCTCGACTCCCACCCCGCCGTCTCCCAGTCCGTCGCCATGCTGCGCGAGGACGTCGCGGGTGAGCCGCGTCTCGTCGCCTACCTCGTCCCGCACGAGGGCCAGTCCATCGACGCGCCCACCCTGCGCACCTTCCTCCAGCAGCGACTGCCGGACTACATGGTGCCTTCCGCCTTCGTCGCCATGGAGCGCTTCCCCCTCTCCTCCAGCGACAAGGTCGACCGCAAGGCTCTTCCCGTCCCCGAGCGCTCCGTCTCCGAGCCAGGGGCCGAATCGTCGCCGCGCACGCCCACCGAGGAGGTCCTCGCCGGAATCTGGTGCGACATCCTGCACCTCGACTCCGTCTCCACCCGAGAGGACTTCTTCGACCTGGGCGGGCACTCGCTGCTGGCCACGCAGCTGCTCTCACGCGTCCGCGCCGCCTTTGGCGTGGAGCTGGCCCTGCGCGAGCTCTTCGAGTCCCCGACCATCGCCGCGCTCGCCTCCCGCGTGGACTCCGCGGTCAAGACGGGTCACGGCGTCCAGCTCCCGCCCATCACCGCGGCGGACCGCTCCGGGCCGCTGCCCCTGTCCTTCGCCCAGCAGCGACTGTGGTTCCTCGACCAGCTCGCGCCCGGTGGAACGGGCTTCAACATCCTCACCGCCCTGCGCCTGGGCGGCCCCCTCGACACGGACGCGCTCCAGCGCGCCTTCGCGGAGCTGGTGCGCCGGCACGAGTCGCTGCGCACCACCTTCCCCACCGTGGCCGGCCAGGCCATGCAGCACATCGCGCCTCCGGGCCCACTGCCCCTGCCGTGCATCGACCTGTCCTCGCTGCCCGCGCCCGAGCGCGAGGCCGAGGCTCGTCGCCTCGCCGCCGAGGACGCCCGCAAGCCCTTCTCGCTCGCCGAGGGCCCGCTGCTCCGCACCGCCCTGCTGCGCCTGGACGCGGGTGACCACGTCCTGCTGCTGACCATGCACCACGTCGTCACCGACGGCTGGTCCAGCAGCATCCTCGTGCGCGAGCTCGTCGCCCTCTACAGCGCGTTCCGCCAAGGCCAGCCGTCGCCGCTGCCCGAGCTGACGCTGCAGTACGCGGACTACGCCGTGTGGCAGCAGCGCTGGCTCGCCGGTGAGCCCATGAAGCAGCAGCTCGACTGGTGGAGAGAGCAGCTCGCCGACGCGCCCGCCTACCTCGAAATCCCCACGGACAGGCCCCGCCCGGCGCAGGCCTCATTCCGCGGCGACTACATCAACGTCTCCCTTCCGGCGGAGCTGACCCAGGCCCTCAACGCGCTCTGTCGCCGTGAGGGCACCACGCTCTTCTCCGTCCTCCTCGCCGCCTTCCAGGCGTGGCTGGGGCGCTACACCGGACAGCAGGACATCGTCATCGGCACCGTCATCGCCAACCGCAATCGCGCCGAGACGGAGGGCCTCATCGGCTTCTTCGTCAACCAGCTCGCCCTGCGCGGCCGGTTCCACGACGACCCGTCCGTCCGGGAGATGGTGACGCGGAGCCACCAGACGGTGCTCGCGGCGCATGCCCACCAGGACCTGCCCTTCGAGGAGCTGGTCAAGGCCCTCAACCCCCAGCGCAGCCGCGCGCACGCGGCCTTCGGCCAGGTACACCTCATCCTGCAGAACCTCCCGGCCGTCGAGCTCACCGCCGACAACCTCACAGTCAATCCGCTCAAGCTCGACACGGGCAGCACCCAGACGGACCTGCGCATCTCCACCACGCAGTCCGAGCACGGCCTGAGCAGCCAGTGGGAGTACAGCGTCGACCTCTTCGACGCCGACACCGTGGTCCGCATGGCCGCGTCCTTCCAGCGCGTGCTAGAGGCCTTCGTCGCTCACCCGGACCTGCCGTTCTCCCGCCTCCAGCTCCTGCCCGACGCGGAGCGGAACCGCGTGCTGGTGGAGTGGAACGACACCGCCCGGCCCCTGGCGCCCGAGGGCTGCCTGCACCAGCTCTTCGAGTCCCAGGCCGCGCGGACGCCGGACGCCCTCGCGCTCGTCTCCGGCGACCAGCAGCTCACCTACCGGCAGCTCGACGCGCGCGCCAACCAGCTCGCCCGCTACCTCCAGGCCCGCGGCGCCCGCCAGGAGACCTGCGTCGCGCTCTGCGTGGGTCGCTCCCTCGAGTACGTGGTCGGTCTGCTCGCCATCCTCAAGACGGGCGCCGCGTGGATGCCGCTCGACGTGGGCCTGCCCCGCGAGCGCCTGGGCGCCATGCTCCAGACGGCGGCGCCTTCGCTGCTCGTCACCCTGGAGCACCTGACCAGGGACCTGCCGTCCACGGGCGCGGCGCGGGTGTGCCTCGATACCGAAGCCGCCAGCATCGCCCTGGAGAGCGCGGAGCCACCGCGCGTCTCCGTCGACCCCGCGAACCTCGCCTACTTCATCTTCACCTCGGGCTCGTCCGGTGAGCCCAAGGGCATCATGGCGGAGCACCGCGGCGCGGTGAACACAGTGCAGCAGTCGGCGCGGGAGCTGGGCATTGGCCCGGGCCGCCGCGTCCTCCAGGTCGTCTCCATGGCGTTCGACGTCTCGGTGCTGGAGATCTTCTCCACCCTGGGCTTCGGAGGCACCCTGGTCGTCGCGCCCCAGGACCAGCTCCTGCCCGGGCTGCAGCTCCAGGCGCTGCTGCGCGACTCGCACATCCACGTCGCGACGCTCGTCCCCGCGACGCTCGCGGTGCTCCCGCCGGACGGGCTGCCGGACCTCCAGACGGTGCTCACCGGTGGTGAGTCCTGCGCGCCGGAGCTGGCGGACCGCTGGGCCACGGGCCGTCGGCTCGTGAACCAGTACGGCCCCACCGAGACGAGCATCGCCGCCACCAGCGTAGAGTACGTGCCGGGCCAGGGCCGCATGACGATTGGCCGGCCCTACCCCAACACCCGCGTCTACGTGCTCGACGCGGGGCTGGAGCCGGTGCCCGTGGGCGTCCCGGGCGAGCTCTATATCGGCGGCGCGGGCGTCACCCGGGGCTACCTGCGCCGGCCGGCGCTCACCGCCGAGCGCTTCGTGCCGGATCCGTTCTCCGCCACGCCGGGCGCCCGCCTCTACCGCACGGGTGACCGCGTGCGGTACCGCCCGGACGGCGAGCTGGAGTTCCTGGGCCGCTTCGACTTCCAGGTGAAGCTGCGCGGCTTCCGCATCGAGCTGGGCGAAATCGAAGCCGCGCTCGGCCTGCACCCCGCCGTGGAGCAGGCGGTGGTGGTGCTGCGCGAGGACCTGCCCGGCGAGCCCCGGCTGGTGGCCTACGCCCGGCTGCGCGAAGGAACGCCGGCGGATGCCACGCTGCTCCGCGGCTTCCTGAAGGAGCGGCTGCCCGGCTACATGGTCCCCGCGGCCTTCGTCCTGCTCGACGTCCTGCCGCTCACGTCCACGGGCAAGGTGGACCGCGCGGCCCTGCCCGCGCCGGAAGCAGGCGCCGTTCCCGCCAGCACCTTCGTGGCCCCTCGCAATGAGACGGAGCGGCAGCTCGCCTCCCTGCTCTCCGAGCTGCTCGGCACTCCCCAGGTGGGAGTGCACGACGACTTCTTCGACCTTGGCGGACACTCCCTCCTCGCGACCCGGGCCGTGGCCCGCATCCGAACGCTCCTGGAAGTGGACCTGCCCGTACAAGACCTCTTCGAGCACTCCACCGTGGAGCGCCTCGCGCTCCGCATCCTCCAGCTCCAGGCCGAGCAGCTCGATCTCGGCCGCCTGGAAGAGCTGCTCGCCAACCTTGACGAGGACGACACGTCCTCCTCTCTTTCGCCGCCCTCGGACGACGACACCTTATGAGCAACGACCTGTACAAGCGGCTGCAGTCCCTCCCCCCCGAGAAGCGCGAGCAGCTGCTGCGCCAGCTCCGGAAGGAGGCGCCCAACACGGTCCGCACCGCCATCGCCCGCGTGCCCCGTACCGGCGGCCCGCTGCCCACCTCGTTCGCGCAGCAGCGCCTGTGGTTCCTCGACCAGCTCGAGCCCGGCAGCGCCGCCTACAACGTGCCCACCGTCGTCCGCCTCCGCGGGCGCATGGATGCCGCCGTCCTGGAGCGAAGCCTGGGGCTGCTCGTCGAGCGGCATGAGGCCCTGCGCACGCGCTTCCACGTCGAGGAAGGTGTCCCCGTCCAGGTCATCGCGCCGACGGCCGACGTCCCCCTCACCCGCGTGGACATCAGCGCGGTGCCCGAGGCAAGCCGCGAGGACGAGGCGAAGCGCCTGGCGCGCGAGGAGATCCGCCGCCCCTTCAACCTGGCCCAGGGCCCGCTCCTTCGCGCCACCCTGCTGCGGCTGGGTGACACGGACCACGTGCTGTTGATGACGATGCACCACATCGTCACCGACGGCTGGTCCATGGGCGTGCTGCTGCGCGAGCTGGTGATGCTGTACGCGACGCTGGGCGCCGGGAAGACTCCCGTGCTGCCGGAGCTGTCGGTGCAGTACGCGGACCACGCCGCGTGGCAGCGGGAGCGACTGTCGGGCGAGGCACTGGAGAAGGAGCTGGGCTGGTGGCGCGAGCGGCTGGCCGGCGCGCCCGCCGTGCTGGAGCTGCCGACGGACCGGCCCCGGCCCGCGGTGCAGACGTATCGGGGCACGCAGCGGCTGCTGCCCTTCTCCAAGGAGCTGTGGGAGTCCTTCAGCGCGCTCTGCCAGCGCGAAGGCGTCACCCGTTTCATGGCGTTGATGGCGGCCTTCCAGTCGCTGCTCGCCCGCTACACCGGCCAGGATGAGATCTGCGTCGGCGTGCCCATCGCCGGCCGCACCCGCTCGGAGCTGGAGGGCGTGGTCGGCTACTTCGTCAACACGCTCGTCATCCGCACGAGGCTGGACGGCAACCCCACCTTCCGCGAGCTGCTGGCCCGCGTGAAGGAGGCGGCCGTGGGCGCGTTCGCCCACCAGGAGCTGCCCTTCGAGCGACTGGTGGAGGCGCTCCAGCCCGAGCGCAGCATGAGCCACCCGCCGCTCTTCCAGGTGATGCTGGTGCATCAGGAAGGCACCACCCAGCCCATGGAGATTCCCGGCCTCCGCTTGGAGTCGCTGGAGTCCGACCTGGGCGTGGCGAAGTTCGACTGGACGCTCACCGTCCAGGACACGCCGGGCGGCTTCGCCGGAGCGCTCGAGTACAACACCGACCTCTTCGAGCCGGAGACCATCGACAGGGCGCTCGGCCACCTGCGCATGCTGATGGAGGCGGCCACGGCCAACCCCGAGCAGCGCCTGCACGACCTGCCGCTGCTGACGTCCGGGGAGCGCCACCGCCTGGTGGCCGAGTGGAACGCCACCCGCACGGAGCAGGGCGCCCCCGCCTGCGTGCACCACCTCATGGAGGCCCAGGCGGCGCGCACGCCGGACGCCGTGGCGCTGGTGTACGAGGAGCAGGCGCTCACCTACCGCGAGCTGGACGCGCGGGCCAACCAGCTCGCGTGGCACCTGCGCGCGCTGGGCGTGGGCCCCGAGACGCGCGTGGGCGTGTGCCTGGAGCGCTCGGTGGAGCTGGTGGTGTCGCTGCTGGCCGTACTGAAGGCGGGCGGCGCCTACGTGCCGTTCGACCCGGGCTACCCGCGTGAGCGGCTCGCCGCCATGCTCGAGGACGCCGCGCCGCGCGTGCTGCTCACGCAGGAGTCCCTGCGCGAGCGCCTCCCGCCGAACGACGTTCCCGCCGTCATCCTGGACGCGGAGGCCGCGCGGCTCGCGGCCCTGCCGGCCACGCCTCCGCCCTCGGGCGTGGGCCCCGAGCACCTCGCCTACGTCATCTTCACCTCCGGCTCCACCGGCCGCCCCAAGGGGGCGATGAATGCCCATGCGGCCGTGGTCAACCGCCTGAGGTGGATGCAGGCGGCGTACGGGCTGGATGGGACGGACAGCGTCCTCCAGAAGACGCCGTTCAGCTTCGACGTCTCCGTCTGGGAGTTCTTCTGGCCGCTGATGACCGGCGCGCGGCTGGTCGTCGCGCGGCCCGGCGGGCACCAGGACACGACGTACCTGTCTCGCCTCATCCAGTCCCAGGGCATCACCACGCTGCACTTCGTGCCCTCCATGCTGGCCGCCTTCCTGGAGGAGCCGGAGCTGGAGGAGCGCTGCCGCGCCGTGCGTCGCATCGTCTGCAGCGGCGAGGCGCTGCCGGTGGACGTGGCCGAGCGCTGCCTGGAGCGGCTGGGCGCGGAGCTGCACAACCTCTACGGCCCGACCGAGGCCGCGGTGGACGTCACGGCCTGGCAGTGCCGCCGGGGCGACAACCGGCGGAGCATCCCCATTGGCCGGCCCATCGCGAACACGCGCATCCACCTGCTGGACCGGGCCCTGCGCCCGGTGCCGGTGGGCGTGGCCGGTGAGCTGTACATCGGCGGCGTGCAGGTGGGCCGGGGCTACCTGGGCCGTCCGGAGCTGACGGCCGAGCGCTTCGTGCCGGACGCGTTCTCCGAGACGCCCGGCGCGCGGCTGTACCGCACCGGCGACCTGGCCCGCTACCTGCCCGACGGCGCCATCGAGTACCTGGGCCGCGTGGACTTCCAGGTGAAGGTCCGCGGCTTCCGTATCGAGCTGGGAGAGATTGAGGCCGTCCTCGGCCAGCACCCGGCGGTGCGCGAGGCGGTGGTGGTGGCCCGCGAGTCCGGAGGCGACCGCACGCTGGTGGCCTACGTCTCCGCGCGCCAGGAGCAGGTGCTGGACGTGGGCGCGTTGCGGGAGCTCGCCCGTGCGCGGCTGCCCGAGTACATGGTGCCCCCGCACATTGTCGTGCTGGACACGCTGCCCCTCACGCCCAGCGGCAAGGTGGACCGGCGGGCGCTCCCCGCGCCCGAGGCGACCGCGGCCGTGGCGGCGCGTGTGTACGAGCCGCCCCGCACGCCGGTGGAGGAGCTGCTGGCCGGCGCCTTCGCCCGGGCCCTCAAGCTGGAGCGCGTGGGCCTGCACGAGGACTTCTTCGAGCTGGGCGGCCACTCGCTGCTCGCCACCCAGGTCGTCTCGCGCATCCGGGGCGCGCTCCAGGTGGAGCTGTCCCTGCGCGACTTCTTCGCCGCCCGCACGGTGGCCGCGCTCGCCGCGCGCGTGGAGGCCGCCTCCCAGGCCGTGGCCGAGGGCACCGCGCCCCCGCCGCTGGTGCCCGTGCCGCGTGGCGACGACCTGCCCCTGTCCTTCGCGCAGCAGCGCCTGTGGTTCATCGACCAGCTCGAGCCCGGCAACTCCGCCTACAACATCCCCCTGGCGCTGCGCCTGGACGGGCCGCTGGACGTGGACGTCCTGGAGCGCGCCTTCGCCGAGCTGGTGCGGCGGCACGAGTCGCTGCGCACCACCTTCCAGGTCCGTGGCGAGCGCGCCGCGCAGTGCATCGCCTCCGAGGCCCGCTTCACGCTCCGCCGCGTCGACCTGAGCGCGCAGCCCGACGAGGCGCGTGAGGAGACGCTGCACCGGCTGGCGCGCGAGGAGACGCTGACGCCCTTCTCCCTCAGCCAGGGCCCCCTGCTGCGCGCCACCGTCCTGCACCTGGGCGAGCGGCAGGCCGCGCTCCTCGTGACGATGCACCACATCGTCTCCGACGGCTGGTCCCTGGGCGTGCTGGCCCGGGAGATGTCGGTCCTCTACGAGGCCTTCCTCAAGGGAACGCTCTCGCCGCTGCCGGAGCTGGCCGTGCAGTACGCGGACTTCTCCGCGTGGCAGCGCGGGTGGCTGCAAGGCGACGTGCTGGAGGCGCAGCTGTCCTGGTGGCGCAAGCAGCTCGCCGACGCGCCGCGCGCGCTGGAGCTGCCGACGGACTTCCCCCGCCCGGCGGTGCAGACGTCTCGCGGGAGCAGCGTGGGGACGACGTTCGCCCCCGCCCTGACGAAGGCCCTGAAGGAGCTGTGCCAGCGCGAGGGCGTGACGCCCTTCATGGTGCTGCTGGCGGCCACGCAGGCGCTGCTGGCGCGCTACTCGGGCCAGGAGGACATCGTCGTCGGCTCGCCCATCGCGGGCCGCAACCGCGCGGAGACGGAGGGCCTCATCGGCTTCTTCGTCAACACGCTGGTGCTCCGCGGCCAGCCGCGGCGCCACCTCTCCTTCCGCGAGCTGCTGCACCGCGCGCGCGAGGTGACGCTGGGCGCGTACGCCCACCAGGAAGTGCCCTTCGAGAAGCTGGTGGAGGAGCTGCAGCCGGAGCGCGACCTCAGCCGCACGCCGCTCTTCCAGGTGATGGTGGTGCTGCAGAACAACGAGGCACCCGCCCTCGACCTGCCCGGCCTCACGTCCCGCCCGGTGGCGCTGGGCCACACCGCGTCCAAGTTCGACCTCACCCTCTACTTCGCGGAGACGCCGCAGGGACTCGGCGCCGTGGCCGAGTACAGCGCGGACCTGTTCGAGCCCGCCACCCTCCAGCGGCTGCTCGGCCACCTGGGCATGCTGCTCCAGGGCGCGCTCGCGGACCCCTCCCAGCGCCTGTCGCGCCTGCCGCTGCTGTCCGAGCCCGAGCGGCGCCAGCTGCTCGTGGACTGGACGGCCACGCGCCAGGACTTCCGTGAGCGCGACTGCTTCCAGGTCCTCTTCGAGGAGCAGGCGGAGCGCACGCCGGACGTCATCGCCGTCCGGTACCAGGACGTCGCGCTCAGCTACCGCGAGCTGAACCTGCGGGCCAACCGGCTCGCCCACTACCTCATGGACAAGGGCGTGGGCCCGGAGACGGTGGTGGCGCTGCTCGCCGAGCGCGGCAGTGACTTCCTCGTCTCCATGCTGGGCATCTTCAAGGCCGGCGGCGCGTACGTGCCGCTGGACCCGAAGCACCCGCCCCACCGCATCTCCCAGGTGATGGGTCAGAGCGGCGCCTCCCTGGCGCTGTGCGGGCGCGAGCTGCTGCCCCTGCTGGCCACGTCCCCCTCGGCCGAGGGCCACACCTACGTGCTGGAGGAGGCCCTGGCCGCCGTCGCGCCCGAGGTGAATCCGCCCCCGCGCGCCACGCCCGCCAACCTGGCCTACGTCATCTTCACCTCCGGCTCCACCGGCCTGCCCAAGGGCGCCATGGTCGAGCACCGGGGCATGCTCAACCACCTCTACGCCAAGGTGAAGGACCTGGGCCTGACGTCCTCGGACGTGGTGGCGCAGACGGCCTCGCAGTGCTTCGACATCTCCGTCTGGCAGTTCCTCAACGCGCTGGTGGTGGGCGGCTGCACCCACGTCTTCGGTGACGAGGTGGCGCACGACCCGGCCCTGCTGACGCGGGCGCTGGAAGAGCACGCCATCACCATCGTCGAGACGGTGCCCTCGCTGCTGAGGGCCATGGTGGAAGGCGTGGAGGCGCCCGACGCGTGGCGGCCGAAGCTGGCGCGCCTGCGGTGGATGGTGCCCACCGGCGAGGCCCTGCCGCCCGCCGTGTGCCGGCGCTGGTTCGCGCTGTGGCCGGAAATCCCCCTGCTCAACGCGTACGGCCCCACCGAGTGCTCGGATGACGTCACGCACCACCCGATGCGCGCGACGCCCACCACCGTCAACACGCCCATTGGCCGGGCGGTGGCCAACATGCGCCTGCACCTGCTGGACGCCGAGGGCCAGCCCGTGCCCGTGGGCGTGCCCGGCGAGGTGTACGTCGGCGGCATCGGCGTGGGTCGCGGCTACCTGATGGACGCGGTGCGCACGGCCGAGGTCTTCCTCCCGGACGTCTTCTCCGACGTGCCGGGCGCCCGCATGTACCGCACGGGCGACCTGGCCCGCTGGCTGCCGGGGGGCGACATCGAGTTCCTGGGCCGCGTGGACTTCCAGGTGAAGGTCCGCGGCTTCCGCATCGAGCTGGGGGAAATCGAGTCCGCGCTGCTCGCGTACCCGGACGTGCGCGAGGCGGTGGTGGTGGCGCGTGAGGACGTGCCGGGCCAGAAGCGGCTGGTGGCCTACGTCTCCGCGAAGCCCGGCCACACGCTGGAAGTCGCGCGGGTGCGCACGGCCCTCAAGGAGAAGCTGCCCGAGTACATGGTGCCGGCCGCCTTCGTCGTCCTGGAGGCGCTGCCCCTCACCTCCAACGGCAAGGTGGACCGCAAGGCGCTGCCCGCGCCGGAGGCCGCCACCGAGGAGGCGCGTCCCTACACTGCGCCCCGCGACGACGTGGAGGCGGCGCTGGCGGACATCTGGGCACGCGTGCTCGGCCGCGAGCGCGTGGGCATCCACGACAACTTCTTCGATCTGGGCGGCGACTCCATCGTCAGCATCCAGGTGGTGACGCGGGCGCGGCAGGCGGGCCTGCGGCTCACCCCCCGGCAGCTCTTCCAGCACCAGACGGTGGCCGAGCTGGCGCCGCAGGTGAAGACGGCGCGGCAGGGACACGACGAGCAGGGCTTCGTCGAGGGGCCGGTGCCCCTCACGCCCGTGCAGCGGGCCTTCTTCGAGGAGGCGTCGGCCGAGCCCCAACACTTCAACCAGTCCGTCATGCTGGAGGCGCTGGAGCCGGTGGATGCCACCGCGCTGGAGCAGGCGCTCCAGAAGCTGGTGGAGCACCACGACGCGCTGCGCCTGCGCTTCGTCCGTGAGGGCGGCGAGTGGCGGCAGGACGCGGTGGCGCCCGGGCAGCCGGTGCGGCTGCGCCGCGTGGACCTGTCCGGCGTGCCGGAGGCGGAGCTGGCGGCGGCGGTGACGCGCGCGGCGGACGAGGTGCAGCGGAGCCTGGACCTCTCCGAGGGCCTGCTGCTGCGGGCCGCGCTGCTGGAGCGCGGAGCGGGCCGGACGCAGCGCGTGCTGGTGGTGCTGCACCACCTGTCCGTGGACGGCGTCTCCTGGCGCGTGCTGCTGGAGGACCTGGAGTCCGCGTACAGGCAGCTGCGGCGCGGCGAGCCGGTGACGCTGCCGCCGAAGACGACGTCGTACAAGGCCTGGGCCGAGTGGCTCCAGGCCCATGCGCGCTCGGAGGCCGTGGAGGCGGAGCTGCCCCACTGGCTGCAGGCGGCGCGCGCCCAGGTGGCACCGCTCCCGGTGGATATAAAGGAGGGGGCCAACACGGTGGCGTCGGAGCGCTCGGTGCAGGTGAGCCTGAGCGCGGAAGAGACGCGGCTGCTGCTGCAGGAGACGCCGGGTGCGTACCGCGCCCACATCGACGACGTGCTGCTGGCCGCGCTGGGCCGCGCCGTGGCGGAGTGGACGGGCGGCACGCGCGTGCGGGTGGAGCAGGAGCTGCACGGCCGCGAGGTGCCGTCCGACGAGGTGGACGTCTCACGCACCGTGGGCTGGTTCACCGCCACGTGGCCGCTGCTGCTCGAGGTGTCGCGCGGGGGCTCCCCGGGAGACACCCTGCGCAACGTGCGCGAGTCGCGGCGCCAGCGGCCCGGCAGCGGGCTGGGCCATGGGCTGCTGCGCCACCTGGGGCGCCCGGAGGCCGCGGAGGCCCTGCGCGCGCAGCCGCGTCCCGGCATCCTCTTCAACTACCTGGGCCAGCTCGACGCGCTGGCGCAGGCGTCCCAGCTCTTCCGCCCCGCCCCCGAGTCCCAGGGCTCCGCCCAGAGCGGCCTCGCGGTGCGCAGCCACCTGCTGGAGGTGGACGCCCTCGTCGCTGGCGGGCAGCTCCGCGTCTCGTGGAAGTACAGCGAGGGCGTGCACCAGCACGCCACCGTGGAGTCCGTGGCCCAGGGCTTCGTGGAGGCGCTGCGGGCGCTCATCCGCGGACGGGACTCGGCGGACGCGCGGCACTACCTCCCGTCGGACTTCCCCCTCGCCCGGCTGGAGGCGCCCACGCTGGCGCGCGTGCTGGAGGGCGACATCACGGTGGAGGACCTGTACCCGCTGTCTCCCATGCAGCAGGGCATGCTCTTCCACGCCCTGCTGACGCCGGGGCGGGACGACTACTTCGAGCAGGTGACGTGGGTCTTCCAGACGCCGCTGGAGCTGGGCGCCTTCCGCCGCGCCTGGGAGGCGCTGCTGGAGCGCCACACCTCGCTGCGCACCTCCTTTATATGGAAGGGCCTCGCCTCGCCGCTGCAGCGCGTACACACGCGCGTGGAGCTGCCCTGGACGCAGCAGGACTGGCGCGACCTGACGCATGCGCAGCAGCAGTCGCGCCTGGACGCCTTCCTGGAGGAGGACAAGGCGAAGGGCTTCGACCTGACGCGCCCGCCGCTGATGCGCATGGCGGTGATGCGGCTGGATGAGCAGGCGCACCAGTTCGTCTGGAGCCTGCACCACCTGCTGATGGACGGCTGGAGCCTGGGCGTGCTCATGCGCGAGCTGTTCGCGCTGTACGACGCCTTCTCGCGCGGCCAGGCGCCGCGGACGGAGCGCGCGACGCCCTACCGCGAGTACATCGCCTGGCTGCAGCGGCAGGACCTGGCGGGAGCGGAGGCCTTCTGGCGGCCCGCGCTGGAGGGCTTCACGGCCCCCACGCCGCTGCCGGGGGGCAAGGCAACGGTGCGCGTGGAGCACGGGGTGGCGCAGCCCGTGGAGCGCCGCTTCGACGTGCCCACGCCGACGATGGCGGCGCTGCAGGGCTTCGCGCGCCAGCACCAGCTCACCCTCAACACGCTGGTGCAGGCGAGCTGGGCCGTGCTGCTGGCGCGCCACAGCGGCGAGCAGGACGTCGTCTTCGGCACCACCGTGGCCGGACGGCCCACGGACCTGCCGGGCGTGGAGCAGATGCTGGGGCAGTTCATCAACTCGCTGCCCATGCGCGTGCGCCTGCCGCCTGACGCCGCGCTGGTGCCCTGGCTCAAGCAGCTCCAGGAGAACAACCTGGAGATGCGCCAGTACGAGTACAGCCCGCTGGTGCAGGTGCAGGGCTGGAGCCAGGTGCCCCGCGGCACCCCGCTCTTCGAGAGCCTGCTCGTCTTCGAGAACTTCCCCGTCGACGCCTCGGTGAAGGACCAGGCCGGCGCGGCCGTGCGGGACGTGCGCTTCCTGGAGCGCAAGACGTTCCCCATGGACGTCACCATCGCCCCGGGCCCCACGCTGCGCATCGTCTTCACGTATGACGCCGCGCGCTTCGAGTCCGCCGCGTGCGAGCGCCTGCTGGGGCAGTGGCTCCACCTGCTGGAGTCGCTGCCGGCCTCCGCCGGAGTGAAGGTCGGCGAGCTGTCGCTGCTGTCCGCCGCGGAGCGCCGCCAGGTCCTCGTGGAGTGGAACGACACCCACGCCGACTTCCCGCGCGACGCCTGCGCGCACGAGCTGTTCTCCGCCCAGGCCGCCCGCACGCCGGAGGCGACCGCCGTCTCCTTCGAGGGCCAGGCGCTCACCTACGCCGAGTTGGAGCGGCGGTCCAACCAGCTCGCGTGGCACCTGCGCTCGCTGGGCGTGGGCCCCGAGACGCGCGTCGGCGTGTGCATGGAGCGCTCGCTGGAGCTGGTGGTGGGCGCGCTGGGCATCCTCAAGGCCGGTGGCGTCTACGTGCCGTTGGATCCGTCGTACCCCATGGACCGCCTGGGCTACATGGCGCGCGACGCCGCGGTGCCCGTGCTCCTCACCCAGGAGGCGCTGGCGGACGTGTTGCCCTCGCAGGGCGAGCTCATGGTGTGCCTGGACACGGAGTGGGCCCAGGTGGCCACCCGGCCCGAGCACGCGCCGCCGTCCGTCGTCACGGCAGACAACCTGGCCTACGTCATCTACACGTCCGGCTCCACGGGGCGCCCCAAGGGCACCCTGCTGGCGCACCGGGGCCTGTGCAACACGGCCCTGGCGGCGGTGAAGGCGCACGGCTTCCGGCCCGACAGCCGGGTGCTGCAGTTCGCCGCCATCGGCTTCGACGCCTCGGTGTGCGAGATGTTCGCCACCCTGTTGGCGGGGGCCCGGCTGTGCCTGGCGCCTCGGGAGGCCATGCTGCCGGGCACGTCGCTGGCGGCCGTGCTGCGCGAGCAGCGAATCACGGCGGTGACGCTGACGCCGTCGGTGCTGGCCCTGCAGTCCGAGGAGGGCCTGCCGGACCTGGAGACGGTCATCTCCGCCGGCGAGGCGTGCACACCGGAGCTGGCGAGCCGCTGGGGGCGTGGGCGCACGCTGCTCAACGCCTACGGCCCCACCGAGGTGACGGTGTGCGCCACCATCACTCCGGGGAGTGTCGCGCCGGAGCGGCTGACCATCGGCCGTCCCTTCCCCAACGTGCGGCTGTACGTGCTGGACGCCACCCTGCGCCCGGTGCCCGTGGGCGCGCCGGGCGAGCTGTTCGTGGGCGGGCCTGGCCTGGCGCGTGGCTACCTGGGCCAGCCCGGGCTCACCGCCGAGCGCTTCGTGCCGGACGCGTTCGGCTCGGAGCCGGGCGCGCGGCTGTACCGCACGGGCGACCGGGTGCGCTTCCTGGCGGACGGACAGCTCGAGTACCAGGGCCGCCTGGACGAGCAGGTGAAGCTGCGCGGCTTCCGCATCGAGACGGGAGAAATCGAGTCCGTGCTCCGCCAGCAGCCGGCGGTGCGCGAGGCGACGGTGGTGGTGCGCGAGGACGTGCCCGGCGACAAGCGCCTGGTGGCCTACGTCGTCGCGGAGGAGGGGCTGGAGGCGGCGGTGGAGCCGCTGCGCAAGGCGCTGGAGGCGGTGCTGCCCGGGTACATGGTGCCCTCGGCCTTCGTCACCCTGCCGGCGCTTCCGCTGAGCCCCAGCGGCAAGGTGGACCGCAAGGCCCTGCCCGCCCCCGAGGGCGCGCGCTCCACGGAGCGGGAGTTCGTCCCGCCGGCCACGCCCATGGAGGAGCTGGTCGCCGGCATCTGGGCGGACGTGCTGCACGTGCCGCGAGTCGGGCGGCATGACGACTTTTTCGAGCTGGGCGGCCACTCGCTGATGGCCACGCAGGTGGCGGCGCGCGTGCGCGCGGTGCTGGGCGTGGAGCTGCCCGTGCGCGACCTGTTCGACGCGTCCACGGTGGAGAAGCTGGTGGCGCGGCTCCAGACGGCGGCGAAGGTGGAGCACGCGGCGCCGGAGCTGGTGCCCGTGCCGCGCGCGGCGGACGGCATGCCGCTGTCCTTCGCGCAGCAGCGGCTGTGGTTCCTGCACCAGCTGGACCCGCGGTCCAGCTCGTACCACCTCAGCCTGCCGGTGCGGCTGGAGGGTGCGCTGGACGCGGCGGTGCTGCGGCGGAGCCTGGATGCGCTGGTGGCGCGGCACGAGACGCTGCGCACCACCTTCGTGGACCGTGGCGGCGAGCCGGCGCAGGTGATTGCGCCCGCGGCCCCCGTGGTGCTGGAGGAGTGGGACCTGAGCGGCCTGCCGTCCGAGGCCCGCGAGGCGGAGGCCCTGCGGCGCGCGGAGGTGGAGGCGGGGCGTCCGTTCGACCTGGAGCGCGGCCCGCTGGTGCGGCCCGTGCTGGTGCGCCTGGACGCGAAGGACCACGTGCTGCTGGTGACGATGCACCACATCATCACCGACGGCTGGAGCCTGGGCGTGCTGGTGCGCGAGGTGGCGGCGCTCTACGAGGCGTTCCTGGAGGGGCGGCCGTCGCCGCTGCCGGAGCTGCCGGTGCAGTACGCGGACTTCGCCTCCTGGCAGCGCGGCTGGCTGCGGGGCGACGCGCTGGAGGCGCAGCTCGGCTGGTGGCGCAACCAGCTCGGCGGCGTGCCACACGCGCTGGAGCTGCCCACGGACCGGCCGCGTCCGGCCGTGCAGGGCTTCCGGGGCGCGAGCCTGGAGGTGCGCCTGCCCAAGGAGCTGTCCGACGCCGTGCTGGCGCTCTGCCAGCGCGAGGGCGCCACGCCCTTCATGGCGCTGCTGGCGGCCTTCCACGTGCTGCTGTGGCGCTACTCGGGGCAGCGCGACTTCGCCATCGGCACGCCCATCGCGGGCCGGGGCCGCGCGGAGACGGAGGGCCTCATCGGCTTCTTCGTCAACACGCTGGCGCTGGGGCTGCGGCCCGAGCCTCGGATGGGCTTCAAGGCGCTGCTGGCCCGGGCGCGCGAAGTCACGCTGGGGGCGTACGCGCACCAGGACGTGCCCTTCGAGAAGCTGGTGGACGCGCTGCAGCCGGCGCGTGACCTGGGGCGCTCGCCGCTCTTCCAGGTGATGTTGCTGATGCAGAACGCGCCGGTGCCCCAGGTGGGCATGGGCGGGCTTGTGCTGCGCTCGTTCGAGGTGCCCAACCGGGCGGCGAAGTTCGACCTGAGCCTGTCCCTGGCGGAGACGCCGTCGGGCATCGCGGGCACGTTCGACTACAGCACGGACCTCTTCGACGAGGAGACGGTGGCCCGAATGGCGGGGCACCTGCGCACGCTGCTGGAGGCGGCGGTGGCCGCGCCCGACGCGCCCGTGGTGGAGCTGGGCCTGATGCCGGAGCCGGAGCGCCGCCAGGTGCTGCGCGAGTGGAATGACACGGCGGCGCCCTACCCCTCCGAGGCCACGGTGCACGGCCTCTTCGAGGAGCAGGTGACGCTGAGGCCGGACGCGGTGGCGCTGGAAGCCACCACGGGCGAGCGCCTCACGTACCGCGAGCTGGAGGCCCGCGCCAACCGCCTGGCCTGGCTGCTGCGGGAGCGCGGCGTGGGCCCCGACGTGCGAGTGGGCCTGTGCCTGGAGCGCTCGGTGGACCTCATCGTCACCGTGCTGGCCATCCTCAAGGCCGGCGGCGCCTACGTGCCGCTGGACTCGAACTACCCGCGCGCGCGCCTGTCCACCATGCTGGAGGACTCGCGCCCGCGCGTGCTGGTGACGACGCGAGCCCTGCTGGAGCTGCTGCCGGCGGAGGGCGTGGAGTGCCTGCTGCTGGACGAGGCGGCCGAGGCCCTGGCCCTCGCGCCCACGACGGCGCCGCGGAGCGGAGCGACGTCACGCCACCTGGCCTACATCGACTTCACCTCCGGCTCCACGGGCCGGCCGAAGGGTGTCTGCATCGAGCACCGCTCGGTGGCGAGGCTGGTGCGGGGCGTGGACTACGCCGACCTCGGCGCCAGCCAGACGTTCCTGCTCATCGCGCCCATCTCCTTCGACGCGTCGACGCTGGAGGTGTGGGGCTGCCTGCTCAACGGCGGGCGGCTGGTGCTCTACCCGCCGCACGCGCCGAATGACGTGCGCGAGCTGGCGGGGGTGCTGGAGCAGCACGGCGTCACCACGCTGCACCTGACGGCGGGCCTCTTCACGCAGATGGTGGAGGCGGACCTGGAGGCGCTGCGGCCGGTGCGCCAGCTCCTCACGGGCGGAGACGTGGTCTCCGCGCCGCACGTGCGCCGCGTGCTGGAGACGCTGCGCATCCCCGTGACGGCCTGCTACGGCCCCACGGAGAGCACCACCTTCGCGAGCTGCTTCCGAATGACGGAGCCGGCGATGGTGGGGAGCGCCGTGCCCATTGGCCGGCCCATCGGCAACACGCGGGTGTACCTGCTGGACGGCAGCGGCCAGCCGGTGCCGGCCGGCGTGGCGGGAGAGCTGTACATCGGCGGAGACGGCCTGGCGCGCGGCTACCTGGAGCAGCCGGACCTGACGGCGGAGCGCTTCGTGCCGGACGCCTTCGGTGGCGAGCCGGGGGAACGGCTGTACCGCACGGGCGACCTGGCGCGCTGGCGGCGGGACGGGGTGCTGGAGTTCCTGGGCCGCATGGACGTGCAGGTGAAGGTCCGTGGCTACCGCGTGGAGCCGGGCGAGGTCGAGGCGGCGCTGCTCGGCCACCCCGAGGTCCGCGAGGCGGTGGTGGTGGCGCGGCCGGACGCGGCGGGTGGCAAGCGGCTGGTGGCGTACGTGGCCGGCGGCGTGGAGGTGGGGGCGGTGCGGGACTGGCTGCGTGAGCGGCTGCCCGAGTACATGGTGCCCTCCGCCTTCATGCTGCTGGAGGCGCTGCCGCTGACGCCCAACGGCAAGGTGGACCGTGGCGCGCTGCCCGAGCCCGAGCAGCAGCGGGCCCAGGGGAACGGGCGTTTCTCCGTCGCCCCGAGCGCCGGCTGCATGCAGGGCTGGCGTGCGTGGCGCACCTGCTTCATCCCACCCCCACCGGCTCCCCT